>JAPPPC010000467.1:19101-20908 GCA_028817685.1 Rhodospirillaceae bacterium | reverse complement strand
CAGAACCCGGGCGATCTTTCCCTGGGTTTCGAGCGGCATATCCGCAACTTCGTCCAGCAAGAGCGTTCCGGTATGCGCTTCCTCGAGCACGCCGATGCGCCGTGGACCGCCATCTTCCGGCTCGGCGCCGAACAACGCCGTCTCCAAGCTCTCCGGTTTCAATCCAGCACAGTTCAAAACAACGAAGCGGCTGTCCTTGCGGGCCGAACGGCTGTGCAAGAGCCGCGCGACAACCCCCTTGCCCGCACCTGGCGGCCCCGTAAGCAGCACCCGGCTATCCGTCGGCGCGACCTTGCCAATGGTCTGGCGCAGCTGCGCGATCACCGGCGACTCGCCGACCAAATCATCGATGCGGTCAACGACCTGCGCTTGCAGCTCGACATTTTCGCGGCGCAGTCGGGCCTCTTCGACGGCGCGCCCCACCGTGTGCAGCAGAACGTCCGTCTTGAACGGTTTCGAGATGAAATCGTAGGCCCCCATCTTGGTGGCCGATACCGCCATATCGACCGTCCCGTGGCCGCTGATCATCACGACCTGCTGGGTCGGATTGTCGCGGCGGATGACCTCCAGCATTTGCAGCCCGTCATGCTCGCTGTCACGCAGCCAGACGTCCAGGATGATAAGGCTCGGCTGGCGCGCGGCGATCGCGCTGAAAGCGTCCGCGCTGTTTGCCGCCTGACGCGTCTCGTAACCCTCATCTTCGAGGATTCCCGCGATCAGCTGACGGATGTCATCCTCATCGTCGACGATCAGAATTTCATGCGCCATCGCTGCTCGCCTGCTCCTTGCTGGATTGTCCGATGTCAGCGTTCACGACTTCACTATCGGGAAAAACAAGGCTGACCCTCGCACCGCCTTTGGTACCGTCTTCCAACAACAGCTGACCTTTATGGTCCTCCATGATCTTCCTGACAATAGCGAGGCCGAGGCCGGTGCCCTTTTCACGCTTCGTAACATAGGGTTCGGTCAGACTATCGCGGTCTTCTTCGGGCAAACCGATACCGTTGTCTTCAACGGCGATCAGGCAATCGTCGCCCGCCAACCGAAGCTCAAGCGCGATCTTGCCAGGCGTGTCGTCACTTCGCCCTTCTATCGCATCCGCCGCGTTCTGCAGCAGATTGGTGACCGCCTGGCTAATCTGCCGTCCATCGCAGTGCATTTCCAACGGCGCCTCCGGCAAGGTTACGTCGAAGTCAATGTCACGATGCGTGTTCCGTTGCAGGAACACCGCCTGACGGCACAGTTCGCTGATATTCTCGGGGCGGAAGACCGGTGCCGGCATCCGAGCGAAGCTCGAAAATTCATCCACCATCTGGCCGATACTGCCAACCTGACGCACGATCGTCTCGATACAGGTCTGGAACACTTCGGCGTCATCCGGCACCTGTTTCAGATAACGCCGTTTGAGCCGCTCTGCAGAAAGCTGAATCGGCGTCAGCGGGTTTTTGATCTCGTGCGCAATCCGGCGTGCCACATCCGACCACGCGGCCTTGCGCTGCGCCGACAGCAATGCGGACACGTCATCGAAAGTAACAACGAACCCCTGAACTTCCCCATCCGAGCGCATCGCACTGACGCGGACCAACAATGTACGCGATTCATTACCCCGGACGACCGCGATTTCACGCTCGATCGTCCGGTCACCCGCTCGTCGTCGTGCCTCCCGGAGCAGCTCGTCGAACTCCGGCACGACCTCTTCGAACGGCTCGCCTTGCATTTGGTCGAGTTCGATCCCGAGCAATGCCGAAGCGGACCGGTTCGGAAGAGTTATGAGAACAGCCTCAACAAAGCCGAACAAGCCAGCCGA
>JAPPPC010000467.1:0-19091 GCA_028817685.1 Rhodospirillaceae bacterium | reverse complement strand
GGTTCGGCAGCGTTATGCGACCCCCCGCATCCAAGCCGACCACGCCAGCCGAAACACCAGCCAAAACGGTTTCAGTGAAAACGCGGCGCGCATCCATCTGCAGGTTGGCTTCGATCAGTTCACGCCGATTTTGCTCCAAATCGTCGGTCATGCGATTGAACGCCCGGCCCAGCGTATCGACCTCACCGCTGGAGTCCCCATCGACGACGACCCTGGCGGATAGATTACCCTCCCGGACTTTCTCCGTCGCGGCGATCAGAGCGCTGACCGGCCGCGACATGTTGGTTGCGAAATTGAGACCAACCCAAACAGAGGCGAGCAGCAGAAGAAGCGCCACAACGACGAAAATCATCGCGAATGAAATTTGCAGATCCGCTCGGCTAAGTTCCAGACGCTCGAACTGTGCCACCGCACCTTTCGTGCGCTCGCTGTGGCCGAGGACCGATGGATCGACGTAACGGCCAACATAAAGGTAGCTGTCGACGAAACTGCTCAATCGGATCAAGGCTCGGACACGGTCATCATTCTCACTGGTCAGGACCGCAACTTCGCCTGACGCCGCTTTTTGAAATGCCTCGCGCGGAACCGGCTCGAACTCCAGCGCGCCCGTAAGACCGGACCGTGCAATAACGTCGCCACGTCCGGTGAAGACGATCGCTTCCGTCAACTGACGAACGCTGGTCAACACATTGACAGCGTTAATCAATCGCTGCTGGTTGGACTGTAGCGCGAAGACCTGGTTATCGAGATCACGCGCCATGCGAAGCCCGTCGGCGACGATATTGCGTTTGTGTTCTTCGAGGTACGCGCCCGCCACGGCTTCCGATTCCTTCAACGCGGTTCGCACGGTGTCGCTAAACCAGGATTCGAGACCAAAATTGAAAAACAGCGCGGAAAACAGCGCGACGATAATCGCCGGCGCGACGGAAATGACGCCAAACAGTTGCGCCAAACGAACATGCAACTGCGATCCTGCCGACCCGCGTCGGCGTGCACTCCAGATTTTAACGATGCGGTGAACGACGACGAAGCCGAGCAACAGCAGGATGACGAGATCGATATTGAGCAGGATCAGGATCGACGTCGCATCCGAGCCGAGCGAGGCCTGCGTGAAAACCGCATAGGTCGCGATTCCTGCCGCCGCCGCCGCAATGGCAAGTGAAAACGCGAATATTCTACTGAGACGGCGGCGCACCGACCATGACCCAAATGCGCGTATCAAACGCCGGGCCGGACTTTCAGCAGGTTCGAGGGCGGTCATTCCATTCAGAGTCCGCATTCATGGCGGAACCGATAACGACACCTTCAAAGTGCTGTTATCAGCCCTATTTTACGCCGCGTACGATTTGGATGTCCAATTCCCGGATTTTCTTGCGCAGCGTGTTCCTGTTCACGCCGAGCAGCTCGGCCGCTCTGATCTGATTGCCGCGCGTTGCCGCCAAACAAAGCGAGATGAGTGGCCGCTCCACTTCGCGCACGACACGCTCGTGCATACCCGGCGCGGGCAACGCATCACCATGGGCCTCGAAATAGGCCTGCAGATGGCGCTCGACTGCTTCGGATAGGTTTTCACTATCCGACTGCACGCCGGCCAGTTTAGTCGGTGTCGCTTCTGCCAGTTCGGCCTCGATCGCTTCCACACCAATGTGCTCCTCGCTGTACAGTGCAGCGAGACGCCGAATCAAATTCTCCAATTCGCGGACATTGCCAGGCCAGCTATGCGCTCTCAGCCTGTTCATAGCGTCCGCATCAAGAGACTTCGCCGGCAAGCCCTGCTCTTCACCCTGGCTGAAGAAATGGCGCACGAGGTCCGGAATATCTTCGCTTCGCTGGCGCAGCGGTGGTAGCCGGAGCGGTACGACATTCAGTCGATAGTAGAGATCTTCGCGGAACAGACCCTGAGAAACGATCTGCCGCAAATCGCGGTGTGTCGCGGCGACGATGCGGACATTGGTGCGAATTGCCGAACGCCCGCCGACCGTCGTGAACGTCCCATCCTGCAGAACGCGCAGCAAACGCGTCTGCGCTTCCAACGGCATATCACCAATCTCGTCGAGGAACAGGGTACCCCCATCGGCTTGCTCGAACCGGCCGGTGTTCCGGTTCGCCGCCCCGGAGAAAGCCCCCTTCTCGTGCCCAAACAACTCGCTTTCGATCAACTCGCGCGGGATCGCCGCCATGTTGATCGCAACGAACGGACCGTTACGCCGCTTGCCATAGTCATGCAGGGCACGCGCGACCAGCTCTTTACCCGTACCTGATTCACCCGTGATCAAAACACTCAGATCCGTGCCGACGAGACGGGCAAGCACACGGTAGATTTCTTGCATCGCTTGCGAACGGCCGATCAGCGGCAGATTGTCGTCGTCCTCAACGCCGTCGCCTTTGTCCTCTGCGCGCCGTGGCGCCGATCGCTCCACTAGCGCCCGCTTCACCACGTTGATCAGTTCGTTCAAGTCGAACGGTTTCGGCAAATACTCGAACGCACCCCGCTCGTTCGCCTTGACCGCCGTCATCAACGTGTTCTGCGCGCTCATCACAATGACACGCAGGTCAGGCCGAATCTTGCGGATACGGGGCAACAGATCGAGGCCGTTTTCGTCCGGCATTACGACATCGGTAATGACGACATCCCCGATTCCGTCATTGATCCACCGCCACAATGTGGCCGCGTTGCCGGTCACGCGTACATCACAATCCATGCCGCCCAAGGCGCGGCTCAACACCGTTCGGATCGCCCGGTCATCGTCGGCGACCAGGATCGTCGCCCCGCTCATTCCACTTACATCACTCACGATCACCGTCCATCATCGGTAACATGACCCGGAACACCGTGCGGCTGTTGTGCGTTTCCATATCGATAACACCGCCATGGTCGCCGACGAATTTTGCGACAAGCGCGAGGCCGAGCCCACTGCCGCCTGGTTTGGTCGAGATAAACGGATCAAACAAATGGCCGCGCAGATCCTCGGGGACCCCTGGTCCGTTATCTTGAATGCGAACGACGAGCGGCACCTTTACATGCCCGTCACCGCTCGGCGTGGCGATACTGACGCCTTGCTGATAGGCGGTCGAAACCACAACTTCGCCATCGGCTTCGGGCGCGGCTTCGACCGCGTTCTTGACCAAATTCAAGAAGATCTGAATAAGCTGATCGCGATCCCCAAAAGCCGGAGGCAAAGACGGGTCATAAGCTTCAACAAACCGCACCCCGCTGCCAAACCCGTTCTGCGCCAACCGAACCACATGGTTCAGCACCTCGTGGATATTGACCGCTTTCCGCTCGATCCGCGGGTTGTCGGTGAACATCTCCATTCGGTCGACCAGCGCGCAAATTCGGTCGGTTTCCTCGATGATCAGCCGCGTAAGCTCGCGGTCTTTGGCATCGCTTGTCTGCTCGAGCAGTTGCGCGGCGCCACGTACGCCTGACAAAGGGTTTTTTATTTCGTGCGCAAGCATCAACGCCATTGCGCTGACGGAGCGGGCTGCGCCGCGGTGCGTCAAAGAGCGGTCAATCCGGCCTGCGATTGACCGCTGTTGTAACGTTACAACGACACTCCCGGGTCGGTCCGTCAAGGGGGCGGCGTCAATCGTGACGACATGTTCGCCGATCCGCGGCGTTTTAATCGGCACGTCGTACTGCGACACGCTGTTGCCCGATGTTCGAACTTTCCCGATCAGCGCCAACACCGGGCTGTCTTCGGGGATAAATGTGTCCAGCGCCATGCCAACGGTTGCCGCCATACTGGCCTGAAAAAACTGCTCGGCAGACTGGTTCAGATAAGCGATCTCGTTATGGGCGCCCACGACGAAGACGGGATCGGCCAAGGCGTTGAGGATAGCCGGTGGCGTGTCCGTCTCCGATATCACCGACGACAAGGCCATGTTATGCCGCCATCCGGTCGATCGACATGGCGTAGAAATCTCCGATCTGACGTCGGATCGTCGCCGGATCGTCGAGACGGTACACTTGGTCTCGAAACGCTGCTGAATGCGGTAACCCGTTCGTGTACCAAGCGATGTGCTTGCGAAAATCCCGCGTACCGCGAACATTGCCGTGATGCGAGAGCATGGCTTCGAAATGCTCCAACACAATGTCGGATTGAAGGTCTAACGCCGGTTCCGCCTGGCGCATACCGGTCTCGAGAAATCGGGTCGCCTGGCCGACGAACCAAGGCCGCCCATACGCGCCACGACCGATCATGACGCCATCTGCACCGGATTGGTTAAGGCATGATGTGACATCGTCCAACGAGACGATATCCCCATTGGCGATCACCGGGATCGAGACGGCATCCTTCACCTGGCGAATGAACCTCCAATCGGCATGCCCCTTGTATCGCTGCGCCCGCGTGCGGCCGTGAACGGTCACCAGCTTGATACCGCTGGCCTCCGCGATCTGCGCCAAGCGCGGTGCGTTCCGTTCGGTCTCGTCCCAGCCGGTGCGCATCTTCAGCGTAACCGGCACGTCTACGGCCTCGACCACCGCCTCGAATATCGCGGCGGCCCGGCATTCATCCCGCATGAGCGCAGAACCGGAAAGCTTACCCGTCACCTTTTTCGCGGGGCACCCAAAGTTCAAATCGATGATATTGGCCCCGTCATCGGCGCACAGGCGCGCCGCATCAGCCATGATCGCCGGGTCATGACCAGCCAGCTGCACGGCCATTACCGCTCCGTCGGTGCTCCGCGACGCCTTCTTGAGCGAACCTTCTGTCCGCAGCACCGCTTCGCGGCAGGCGATCATCTCCGACGTTTCCATAGCCGCGCCAAGCCGCCTTGCGAGGCGCCGGAACGGCAAGTCGGTCACGCCCGACATTGGCGCCAACAAGACCGCGGTCGGCAACTCGATGGATCCGATCAAAATGCCCATTTTTTATTCAATTATTCTGATGCACTAATTTTATGCATAATAGCGCCGTTTCAGCGCGAAGCAACAGTGTTGTGCGCGGCCGCTAGCCGATCACGACATCGGTTACGAATTTCACACCCGGATACCCCAAGGTAACCATCAGGTAGGCGATCAGAATGTATCGCGATGCACGCCGACCGCGCATGCCTGTCCGGAAGTGGATCATCAGCAGCGCTCCAATCACCAAAAAGGCAACAATCGACAATAATGTCTTATGCGAGATCTCGAGCAACGCCCCGGTCTCCAGGTACTGCGAGGCCATCCCCGTCGCCAATCCCAGCCCCAGAACGATTTCAGTCGCGATAAGAAGTCGGACCTGCATGTTTTCAGCCGCGGCAACAGAGGGCAGCAAGGCGGTCACCCGCGTCGGCCGACGGTTCTTCATCGCCCGTTCCTGCAGAAAAACTGCGACACCGGCGACCGCAGCGAGCGTGAGAACGCCGTAGGTCAACACCGAAAACAAAATATGCGCCTCGATCCAGGCAAGCGGTGCCTGCGCTGCCAAGGGCCGCTCGGGCGCTTGCCCCCAAATGGCGGCGACAATTCCGAGCAGGATCAAATAGGGCAGAAGCAATGGCGCAAGGCGCCAGACCTCTCGCGTCATTGCCGCCAGCACGCCGTAAAGGACCATAACGGCGGCAATGGTCACCCACAGGGACGTGGACAAGCCAGTCCGCCACGCGCCTGACAGCAACACGATGCTCCAAGCAAGAGGCCCCGCGACAGCAACCGCCGATACCAACCAAAAGACGGTGTCACGCGCAGGATCGCGGCGGTAGGCGACGCAAGCTGCCGGGACCAGCGACAGCAGCGTCGAAAGGCTATAAAGCGTCGCGTTCTCCATGCCCGCGCTTATATCTCAATCCACTGGCGCCCGCCATGCTTGCGGTTGCGCCGGTGGCGCCGGGCGCTTATGACCGTTGCTGACCGGAATGCGGGTGACGCGGCAAGGTGAGAGAACGGATGACGGAAACGGTTGCGCTGATCGTCGCCGGAGGGCGCGGCGTCCGGGCAGGCGGCGGCCTGCCGAAACAATACCAGACACTCGCAGGCATCCCGATGCTGCGCCATACGGTGCTGCGCTTTGCCAACCATCCGAAAATCGATCAGGTGCGCGTCGTCATCCATCCGGACGATCACGCCCTCTACGAAAACGCGGTAGAGGGGTTGAGCCTGCCGCCGCCCGTACATGGCGGTGCGACACGTCAGGCTTCCTGTCGCAACGGTATCGAAGCGCTGGAGCCGAGCACGCCGACCAACATTCTCATTCACGACGCGGCCCGCCCGTTCGTCGATTTCGAAACGATTAGCCGCGTTATCGAATCCTTAAGCGAAGAAGCCCCCGCCGCCCTCGCCGCCATACCGGTTGCTGATACGTTAAAACGCGCCGATGGTTCCGGACAGGTCGGCGCAACGGTTGACCGGACAAATCTCTGGCGCGCGCAAACACCGCAAGGCTTTCGCTACACCGCCATCCTTCAAGCCCACCGCCAGGAAGCGGGACAAGACCACACCGACGACGCCGCCGTCGCCGAAGCGGCGGGATTACAGGTCACCTTGACCCTGGGGAACGCGGAGAACATCAAAGTGACGACAGCAGAAGACTTTGCTCACGGCGAGCGATTGCTAGGTGCCGCAGATATTCGCACGGCGACCGGCTTCGATGTTCATCCCTTCGAGGAAGGCGATCATGTCATGCTCTGCGGCGTCGCGTTGCCGCACGATCGCGGACTCGCCGGCCATTCCGACTCAGATGTCGGGTTGCATGCTTTGACCGATGCGCTACTTGGCACGATCGGCGCTGGGGATATTGGCAGTCACTTTCCCCCCAGCGATCCGCAGTGGCGCGGCGTCGATTCCGCCGTCTTTCTGTCCCACGCCGTCGACCTTGTCCGGGGTAAGGGCGGCACGATCCGGCATGTCGACCTGACGCTGATCTGCGAGGCGCCCAAGGTCGGTCCGCACCGGGAAGCCATGCGGTCGCGGCTCGCCGACATCCTGTCCCTCGATACCGATCGCATCAGCGTCAAGGCGACGACGACGGATGGCTTGGGTTTTCTCGGCCGCCGCGAGGGGATCGCTGCGCAAGCCGCCGCCACCGTCCTGTTCGCCTGAGACCGTGTCCGACCATCGCCCCATGCGTTGGACGCATCCGGCCCATCTGATAGCCACCTGGTTTGGAACCGGCTGCCTGCCGAAAGCACCAGGCACCTGGGGATCGTTGGCCGCCCTGCCCTTTGCCTGGGCGATCGCAAGCTATGGCGGGAGCGTCGCACTTCTAGTCGCCGCTGGCGGCGCTCTGGCCGCCGGCATCTGGGCTTCCGGCGTGATGGAGCGCGCAACAGGCGACAAAGATCCGGGTAAGATCGTGATCGACGAAGTTGCCGGACAATGGCTGACCTTGGTGCCGGTAGCCCCCGACCCGCTGCTCTATCTTATCGGGTTCCTGTTGTTTCGCATCGCCGACATTGTGAAACCCTGGCCCGCCAGCTGGTGCGACCGGAACCTCTCGGGCGGTGTCGGTGTGATGCTGGACGATATAGCAGCAGGCGCCTACGCTGCCGTTGCACTTTATCTGATTGCGGAATTTCTGCTGTGACCTCGACACTTTCCAAGAGTCTTACCGAACGGGCGACGGCCATTCTCGACCTGTATCGGGCGCAAAACCTGATGATCGCCACCGCAGAGTCATGCACAGGCGGGCTAATCGCCGCGAGCCTGACCGAAATCGCCGGCTCCTCCGATGTGGTCGACCGCGGCTTCGTGACCTATTCCAACGAAGCAAAAAACGAAGCGATCGGCGTCGATATGTCGTTGATCGAAACGCATGGCGCCGTCAGCGCGGAAGTGGCCACGGCAATGGCCGCGGGCGCGCTTGCCCATTCGCGGGCCGATGCCGCGGTCGCGGTGACTGGGATCGCTGGCCCTGGCGGCGGCACGGCGGAAAAACCGGTCGGCCTCGTTTTCATCGGCGGCGCCCGACTCGGCCAAACGCCTCTCGTGGAACGGCATGTGTTCGACGGCGACCGCAGCCAGGTTCGGCACGATACCGTGCTCCGGGCTTTCGATGTCTTGGAACAGTTGACGAAATTGCAGCGAACCGGGTGACCGCAAGCGCCGGTTTGCGCAAGAACGATGTCTCTCTAGGCGTTTACCAACGTCTGAAGCGTGCTTTCGACATCCTTGACGGTGAAAGGCTTCTCCAGGCACGCGTCGGCACCGATCTTCTGCGCCGCTGTCACGCTATTCTTCGCGGACATACCGCCCCATCCGCCTGACATCGCAATGATCGTGGTGGCAGGCGACATGTCTCTGATTTTCTTGATCCCTTCGATACCGCCCATACCCGGCATGAAGATATCCGCCATGAAGAGGGCGATATTGGACCGATTTAGCATATCGATTGCCGACTCGTAATCGTTGCAGACAAAGGTGTCATACCCCTGCCGCATCAGCATTTTGCTGACCAGGTCTCCGAACATCTGGTTGTCATCGACAACCATGGCGACTTGCTTCTTTCTCATCGTGGAACCGAAATTCCTCTTTCCGCGACGCTACGAGTATCAGCCCAAACTGGGTTAAAAGGTAATTGGCCGATTCAGTTCTCTCGTCAAACTTGCAGGAACTTCCTTAAGTGGAGGTTAAGCAAAGCCCGTAATTGCACGCCTGGGCACCGGATATATTAACACGTGCCCTTCGATAACCGGTTGCCGCAACGTGTTTTTCCGCAACATGTCGGTCTGCCCGAAACGATGCGTTCAATCCTACGAAGCTATCGGGTGGACAGTTGCATAGATTGCAATATCAGGGGCAGACTGTGACGTGAACGTGTGCGCTGTTTGAGCTTCTTTACTGATTTTGGATAAGGAAAATGCCACTTACCGCAACGGAAACCGCAATACCCGTAGGCCCGATTGACACCCCTTCGGCTTGGCAATCCCAGGATTTGGCGCGCGATACAAGTTGGCGCTATGAGCTTACCGGCACGGAGGTCGACGAGCTTGACCAGGCGATGCGGGCGACCCGGGACGCCGGGTTGGATATCATCCAGATCAACAGCCGAAACTTCCCGCTTCCGACATTTGGGGACCGGCTGAAGCAGTTGCGCAGCGAAGTGATGGACGGCCGCGGGTTCACGCAGATCAGCGGGATTCCTGTCGCCGACTACACGAAAGAGGAGTCG
Source organism: Rhodospirillaceae bacterium (assembly GCA_028817685.1). Lineage (GTDB taxonomy): Bacteria > Pseudomonadota > Alphaproteobacteria > UBA8366. The sequence goes on along the minus strand of JAPPPC010000467.1, from coordinate 9,996 downwards.
GCCCGAATTTTCTTTGGCATCGGCGCTCACTTCGGCTCGCTCCGCTCTCAAAACGCGGAAGGTCATGTGCTGGGCCACGTTGTCGATATCGGCCACGACTACCTGAATGACGGCAACTTACGCGGATACCGCGCCGGCGGACCGCTGCAATTTCACACCGACTCGGTCGACATCGTTGCCTTGCTTTGCCTGCGCGCCGCAAAGGAAGGCGGCGACAGCAAGCTCGTCCCGGCAGCGACAATCCATAACGTAATGCTGGAAAAGCGGCCCGACCTGGTTCCGGAACTATACCGGCCTATCCATCGCGACCGGCGCGGCGAAGTTCCAGAAGGGAAAGACCCGTGGTGGGTGATGCCGATTTTTCAGTGGTACCGGAAACGGCTCTACAGCCACTATTCGGACGTCTATGTTCGCTCTGTCGAACGCTTTGCGGAGGTGCCACGCTTCACCGAAGCGCAGTTCGAAACCTTCGATCTGATCAAGGAAATCGCCGAGGATCCGTCGAACCATATCGCCGTTCCCTTCAAGGAAGGCGACATCCAACTGCTCGACAACCACACGATGCTGCACGGCCGGCACGACTACCGGGACTGGGATGATCCGGAAAAGCGGCGCTACCTGCTTCGCCTCTGGATCTGCCCGCCGAACGGGCGGCCGCTCCCCCCCGCTTACGCGGAACGTTATGGCAGCATCGAAATCGGCAATCGCGGTGGTATCGTCTGCAAAGACACCGAATTCAAGGCGCCGCTCGACCCGATCTAGCCGCTATTCGCCCGTTGGCCAGGTCCGTCGGATCGGGTCTGCACCGTCCCAGCCGGCCGCCGCATGGCGGATCGCGTCGAAAATCGCTTTGCGCGTCGGTGTCATATGGGCCATCTCGATGACCGTGCCCGGGTGCCCCTCGTTCCACAGATAGACAAACCGGCCGCGCGGACTGTCGCCAGCCTGTCCGACGGAATACCCGTTGGACAGGGCATATTCCAGCCGAGCGTCGTAATCTTCCGGCCAGCTCGACCAATGCTGCATGCCCTCATGGCCGCCACCGAGAAAATCGCGATACATGCTTGGCGTCTCGCAGCGTTGTTGGATCAGCTCAAGCTGGACATCGCCGGAGTTGGCCAAGGCGACCGAGATGTGAATATCGTCGAATACCTCATCACGATAGGTGAAAGCGGTCACCGGCAGCTTGTCGGCGTAGAACCAAGGCCCGACTCCGCAAACCGCCACCCAATGCTGCATCGCAGCCTCGATATCGCGCACGACAATGCCGATCTGGCGCATCTCGCCAAACAAACGGCTCATTCCGTTCCCTCCCGATCGGGTTGTGAAAGACTCGATTTGGCGAACATAATACGCCAATCGGATTTGGGATAACGACTCCATGCGCGAACTATCACCCGCGAACCTGCCTGCCCTGGCCACGATGGGGGTCGGCAGTTACGCGACGCCAGGCTGGATGTTCCCATTTCGCAAAGCCATCCGCGACGGGAGCGCCGGATCGGACGACATCGAAGAAGCCTTCGACGATGCGACCCGCGTGGTCGTTGCCGATCAAATCGATGCCGGTGTCGATATCCTGTCCGATGGCGAGCTGCGCCGGCAACGGTTCGTCTATGAGATGTACGACCGCCTGCGCGGTATTGAACGGGTACCACCCGGACGCCGTCTCGGCGTGCCGGGCTACGACATGGCCCCCTCTTTCAAGGCCGAAAAGCGGATTACGGCGCCGGACGGTTTAGGCCTCGCTGCCGAATTCGAGGCGCTGCAGCGCATCGCGCCGGGGCACCGCCTGAAGATGGCCTTGCCCGGGCCGCTCACCTTCGCCAACAACATCGACCCGCAACCGGCCTATAGCGAGACGGGGATCGAGGGCCTGCTCTCCGATCTTTCCGACATCATCGGTGCAGAGCTCGCCGACTTGGGGCAGGCTGGCGCGGATATCATGCAACTCGACGAGCCAGGTTTCGCCAACCCACCGCCCGGCGTCTCGATGGCGGCAGGCGCGGCGGTGATCAACCGGACCCTCGCCGCGACGAGCGGCACCACGGCCGTCCATGTCTGCTTCGGCAACAATGCTAGCCGGCCCTTCGTCCGGCGCGATTTCGGCCGGTTGATGCCGGCGATGGCCGATCTTGACTGCGATCTGCTGCTTTTGGAGTTTGCCAACCGTGAGATGGCGGATTTGGCGCTTCTGCCCGCATTATCAGCGCGTCATACCGTGGCAGCCGGGGTCATCGACGTGAAATCATTTCACGTGGAAACCCCGGATGAGGTTGCGGAGCGTGTCCGGACCGTATTGGACCATGTGCCGCCCGAATCCCTGTACGTCACCGCCGATTGCGGGTTTTCCGCGATTCCGCGTTGGCTGGCGCGAAAGAAGCTGCAGGCGATGGTCGCCGGCACGAAAATCGTGCGGCACGAACTTGGCCTTTAAAATTGGCCTCTAGGCGATTTCCGCCACGAACAACCCGGCGAGATCGGCGAGCGGATGGCCCGGACGTTCGCCATAGCGGGACAGGCAGTCGTCCCAGGACCCAAAGACGTCGATGAACGACCCAGGGTGGTCCAGCGGCAGGCTCTGAAGCGATTTCAGCCGGTCGACCGCCTCGTCGGCTTCCGCGGACGTCGTATCCTCCAACACCTGATCGAGATAGCGCAGCCGGGACCGGTGAAAGGCGAAAGCCGCCAGCATGACCCCTGCCACCTCGGCGACCCGTGCGCCACCGCCAAGATTAAAATCGACCCGGTCGAACAGGACCGCCCGCACCTGCCCCTCGACGAGCAGGCAGATCCGCGGCCGTTCGTCTTCCTGGCTGCGGTTCCAGCGCGCGAAGAGCAGGACGGTTTGCGGCTTGAGCAGCGAATCCGGACCGAGCGCCTCGAGCACCCGTTGACTGGCGAGGAAGGTATCAAACGCCTGCGGGCGCTCTACCCGGCGTAACGTGACCGTCTCATGCGTCGAGTCGCCGGCGATGTCGACCCCCGCCCGCTGCAGCGCCCGCTCGATGGCGTCCAGCGTGCTGGTGCGGGGATCGCCAACGCCCCGTTCGATGTTGTTCAGGGTCGCCAGGGAGATACCCGCGGCCTTCGCCAGCTCGCTCTGTTTGGCGTTGATGATCGCCCGGGCGGCGCGAATTTGCGACGAGGTAATCAAAGGAGCGGTTCCACCCGGCAGCGCTGTTGCGACGCCCACACACTGACGAATTAGTATTAATACCTAATTTAATAGGTGTGATTTTGTTTGTCACGGTGGCAAGGCCCGAAGACTGCCCATATCTTGTAGACGCTTGGGCGGGACCGACCAGGGCTGGGGTTTGTTTCACATCCGCAAATTTTGAGCCGCGGCCGCCTGCATTCGTAGTTTGCGGGTCAGGATAGCGCCGGGCGGCCGTAAAGCTGGGCGGCCCGCTGCTCGAAGGCGTTGACCATCCGGCGCACCGCTTCGCTGAAAAGCATCTCGATCATCTTTTGCAGGATGCGCGATTTGAACTCGAAATCGACATAGAAGTCGAGCGCGCATTGATCGGCCTCCGCGTTTCCAAATTTCCAATTGTTATTCAAATGCTTAAACGGGCCATCCTGATATGTGACATCAATTGTCATGGCCTCCCGGTCGAGCGCAACGCGACTCGTAAAACTCTCCCGTATCCCCTTGAAACCGATAATCAAATCGGCAACCAGCAACGTATCGGTCCGAGAACGAATGCGGGCGCCGACGCACCAGGGCAGGAACTCCGGATAGCGCCCCACATCGGCCACCAGGTCGAACATCTGTTCCGGCCTGTGCGGCAGAAGCTTCTTCTCGGCGTGGGTCGGCACGAGGCCCTCTACCGGGCCTTCGCCGCGCGGCCGGTGAGCGCGGCCCGCGCGTCGCGCAGCCGCGCGAAATCGGCATCCGCGTGGTAGGAGGATCGCGTCAGCGGCGTCGCCGCCACCATCAGGAACCCCTTCCCGCGCGCCGCCGACGCGTAGGCCTCGAACTCCTCCGGCGTGACGAATCGATCGATCGCCGCGTGTTTCGGCGTCGGCTGCAGATACTGCCCGATGGTCAGGAAGTCCACATCGGCCGCGCGCAGATCGTCCATCACCTGATGCACCTCCTCGCGGCTCTCGCCGAGCCCGACCATCAGGCCCGATTTGGTGAAGACGTTCGGGTCGAGTTTCTTGGCCCGGTGCAGCAGTTCCAAGCTGGTGAAATACCGCGCGCCCGGGCGGATCGTCGGATAGAGCCGCGGCACGGTTTCCAGATTGTGGTTGAAGACATCCGGCTTGGCCGCGGCCACGACTTCCGGCGCCCCCGGCTTGTCCTTGAAGTCGGGCGTCAGGATTTCCACCGTCGTGCCCGGCGCGAATTCCCGTATCCGGGCGATCACCTCGGCGAAATGCGCAGCCCCGCCATCGTCCAGATCGTCCCGGTCGACCGAGGTGATGACGATGTGTTCCAGCCCGAGCTTCGCCGCCGCGCCGCCGATATTGACCGGCTCCATGGGATCGAGCGGCATCGGCGTGCCGGTCGCGACGTTGCAGAAGGCGCAGGCGCGCGTACAGGTGTCGCCCATGATCATGAAGGTCGCGTGCTTCTTGGCCCAGCACTCACCGATATTGGGGCATCCAGCCTCCTCGCAGACGGTGTGGAGGCCGTTCTCGCGCACGATGTCCCGCGTCTCGCGATAGACCGGCGATGTCGGCGCCTTGACCCGGATCCAGGCCGGCTTGCGCTGGATCGGATTGTCCGGCCGGTTGCGCTTCTCCGGATGGCGCAGCGCGGCGGCTTTGACGGTCGTGTTCATACCCTAGAAATGGATAACCTTGCCGTAGGCGTCAAGGACCGACTCGTGCATCATCTCCGACAGGGTCGGGTGCGGGAAGATGGTGTGCATGAGCTCATGCTCGGTCGTCTCCAAGGTGCGGGCGACGACATAGCCCTGGATCAGCTCCGTGACCTCCGCACCGACCATGTGTGCGCCCAGCAATTCCCCAGTCTTCTCATCGAATACCGTCTTGATAATGCCTTCCGGTTCGCCCAGCGCAATCGCCTTGCCGTTGCCGATGAAGGGGAAGCGGCCGACCTTGACCTTGTGCCCCTGCTCTTTCGCCGCCGCTTCGGTCAGGCCGACGCTGGCGATCTGCGGCCGGCAATAGGTACAGCCTGGAATATTGCTGGTTTCGAACGGATGCACGCCGTCATAGCCGGCGATCTTCTCGACGCAGACAACGCCTTCATGACTGGCCTTATGCGCAAGCCAGGGCGGCCCGGCGACGTCGCCGATGGCGTAGATGCCCGGCTCCCCCGTCTGCGCCCAGTGATCGACCTCGATATGGGTGCGATCGACCTTCACCTTGGTGCCTTCCAGCCCCAAATCCTCGACATTGCCGACGATACCGACCGCCAAAATGACCCGGTCGACGGTGATCTGGCTCGATTTGCCGCCGGCCTCGATCGTCGCCGTAACGCTGTTCGCGGCGCGGTCCAGCTTGGTGACCTGCGCGCCGGCATGAATCGTCATGCCCTGTTTCTCGAACTGCTTATGCGCAAATGCCGCGATCTCTTCGTCTTCGACCGGCAGAATCCGGTCCATCACCTCGACGACGGTCACCTCGGCCCCTAGATCGTTGTAGAAGCTCGCAAACTCCATTCCGATCGCGCCGGAACCGACGACGAGCAACGATTTCGGCATGGTTTCCGGGACCATCGCTTCCTTGTAGGTCCACACCAGCTTGCCGTCGGGCTCCAGCCCCGGCAGGGAGCGCGCCCGCGCGCCGGTGGCCAGCACGATGTGCTTGGCGACCAGATCGGCGACCGCCTTACCGTCCTTCTCGACCTTCAACTTGCGCGCACCGGCGCTGCCGCCGTCGAGCTTCCCAGCACCATCGAACACCGCCACCTTGTTCTTTTTCAGCAGATGGCCGACGCCGCCATTGAGCTGCGCCGCGATCTTCCGCGAGCGCTTGACGACCGCGGCCAGATCGACGGAAGCGCCCTGCACCTTGAGACCGAACTGCTCAGCATGGGTGGCGTAGTGATAAATCTCCGACGTCCGCAACAGCGCCTTGGTCGGAATGCAGCCCCAGTTGAGACAGATTCCGCCGAGATGTTCGCGCTCGACCAAGGCGGTTTTCATCCCCAGCTGCGCAGCGCGGATCGCGGTGACATAGCCACCGGGACCGCCCCCGACGACGATGACGTCGAAACTGGTATCGGCCATGATTTCCCCCTATTTTCAGGCAGATGGCTGCTAGAGCAGCATCGTCATCGGATCTTCGATGAGTTTCTTGAAGGCGGCGAGCAACTCGGCCCCGACGGCGCCATCGACGACACGATGATCGACCGACAGGGTCACCGACATCACCGTCGCCACGGCGAGCGCGCCATTACGGACGACTGGCCGCTGTTCACCGGCGCCAACGGCCATGATCGCGCCCTGCGGCGGGTTGATGACGGCGTCGAACTGCTTGATCCCGAACATGCCGAGATTGGAGATGCTGAAGGTGCCGCCCTGATACTCTTCCGGCATCAGCTTGCCCTCTCGGGCACGCAAGGCCAGGTCCTTCATCTCGCTGGAGATCGCCTCCAGCCCCTTGCCGCCGGCATCGCGGATGACCGGGGTAATCAGGCCGCCATCAATCGCGACGGCCACCGAGATATCCGCGGTGTGGTAGCGCTTGATGCCGTCGCCGGTCCAGGACGCATTGGCCGCCGGCACACGGCGCAGGGCCACCCCGCAAGCCTTGATGATCAAATCATTGACCGAAATCTTGTAGTCGTCGGACCGGGCGTTCAAGTCTTTGCGCAACGCCAGAAGCGTATCGATCTCACAATCCACCGTCAGATAGAAATGCGGAACGGTCTGTTTCGACTCGGTCAGGCGCTGAGCGATAACCTTGCGCATATTGTTGGCCGGCTCGAAATCGAACGCCGGTTCGACCCCTTCCGGCATCGGTGCAGGCGCCGCAGCGGGGGCGGCCGCAGGTTCCGGCGCTGCCGCGGCGGGAACCCCGGCGGCAAGAGCCGCCTCGATGTCGCGTTTGACGATACGCCCATTCGGCCCCGATCCCGTGACCGTCGCGATATCCAGGCCCGCCTGTTGCGCCATGCGCCGCGCCAGCGGGCTGGCAAAGATACGATCGCCACTGGATGCCGCCGGTGCGGCGGGCGCCGGTGCCGGTGCCGGTGCTTCGGGTGCTGGCGCGGCGGGTGCTTCGGGTGCCGGTGCGGCAGGCGCTGCGGCAGCGGGCGCCGCATCGGCCGCGCCTTCGAGCGCGCCCGCATCTTCGCCATCCTCCAGAAGTAATGCGATCAGCGCGTTGACCGCGACGCCTTCCGTGCCCTCCTGAACAACGATCTTACCGACCTTGCCTTCCTCGACGGCTTCGACCTCCATCGTCGCCTTGTCGGTTTCGATCTCGGCAATCACATCGCCGGCGTTGACGTCATCGCCCTCATTGACGAGCCATTTGGCCAAGGTCCCCTCGGTCATGGTCGGCGACAGGGCTGGCATCAAGATCTGAATCGGCATGGTTTATCCCCCTCCGTGACGCGATATGCGCGTCTCAGGTCCGGTAACAGGCCGCTTTGGCCGCATCGACGATATGCTCGACCTGCGGCAACGCGGCTTTTTCGAGATTCGCGGCATAGGGCATCGGAACGTCCAAGCCAGCGACGCGTCCAACCGGCGCATCGAGCCAATCGAACGCATTTTCCATAACGACCATGGCAATTTCCGAGCCGATCCCCGCGAAAGGCCATCCTTCTTCGCACGAGACGACGCGATTGGTCTTCTTCACCGATTCAATGATCGTCTCGATGTCGAGCGGGCGGATGGTCCGCAGATCGATAACTTCCGCATTGAGCCCGTCGGCAGCCAACACCTCGGCAGCCTGAAGCGTACGGCCGACCATGATCGAATGCGCGATCAAGGTCACGTCGTCACCCTCGCGCAGGACCTTCGCCTTGCCGATCGGCACGGTGTAGTCGGCATCGTCCGGCACGTCGAAGCTCTCACCGTAGATCAGCTCGTTCTCCAGGAAAATCACCGGATTCGGATCGCGAATGGCCGCTTTCAGCAAGCCTTTGGCATCCGACGCCGAGAATGGCGAGATCACTTTGAGGCCCGGACAGTGGGCGTACCAGCTGGCGTAGCACTGCGAATGCTGTGCGCCGACCCGGGACGCCGCACCGTTCGGTCCCCGGAAGACGATCGGGCACCCCATCTGGCCACCGGACATGTACAGGGTCTTGGCGGCGGAATTGATGATGTGGTCGATCGCCTGCATGGCGAAATTGAACGTCATAAACTCGACCACGGGCCGCAGCCCCATGAAACCGGCGCCGACCGCCAGCCCGGTGAAGCCGTGCTCGGTGATCGGCGTGTCAATGACTCGCTCGTCGCCGAATTCCTCCAGCAGTCCCTGGCTGACCTTGTACGCGCCCTCATACTGCGCGACTTCCTCGCCGATCAGGAACACGCTGTCATCCCGGCGCATTTCTTCGGCCATACCGTCCCGCAACGCTTCGCGCAGGGTCATCGTAACGGTCGGTCCCGTCCAATCCGGTTCGGCCGCCACGCTCTGCGCCGGTGGCGGCGCGGCGGCTGGCGCAGCCGCTTCAGCGGGCGCAGGCGCTTCGGGCGCAGCCGGCGCAGGCGCCGGGGCCGCCACCGCATCCGCGGCGGAGGCATCCTCACCATCCGCCAACAGGACGGCGATCGGCGAATTGACCGCGACCCCCTCCGTTCCCTCGGCGACCAGCAGCTTGCCGATCACCCCGTCATCGACCGCTTCGACCTCCATGGTCGCCTTATCGGTCTCGATCTCCGCGATGACATCGCCGGAGCTGACCTCATCGCCTTCCGATTTGAGCCACTTCGCCAGTGTGCCCTCGGTCATGGTCGGCGACAGTGCCGGCATAAATACCTGGATGGGCATGCAGTCTCCCCTCTTCTACGCGCCGCGTCTAAAGCCGGCGTACTAGGCGTCTACCAGAATGTCGGTCCACAGTTCGGATGGATCGGGTTCCGGGCTGTTCTGCGCGAATTCCGCGGCATCCGACACGATATCCTTCACCTCACGGTCCATCTGTTTGAGGGCCGCTTCATCGGTGTGATCGCCGTCGAGCAACAATTGCCGCACGAAATCGATCGGGTCCCGTTCGCTGCGCACTTTCTGCACTTCTTCGCGGGCGCGGTATTTTGCCGGATCGGACATGGAGTGGCCGCGATACCGGTAGGTCATCATTTCCAGGACAAACGGTCCCTTGCCGTCGCGGCAATGCTGCACGGCCATTTCGGCCGCCGCGCGCACGGCGACCACATCCATACCATCGACCTGTTCGCCCGGAATGCCGTATGCGGTCCCGCGCATGTACAGCTCGGTACCAGCGGAGGCGCGCTCCTGACTCGTGCCCATGGCGTATTTATTGTTTTCAATCACATAGATGACCGGCAACGACCAGAGCGCCGCCATGTTCATGGATTCGTAAACCTGACCCTGGTTAATGGCGCCGTCGCCGAAATAGGTCAGGCAGCAATTCTTGGTCTTGTTGTATTTCTGCGCGAACGCGATGCCGGTCCCGAGCGGCACTTGCGCCGCGACGATACCGTGCCCCCCATAGAAGTTCTTCTCCTTGGAGAACATGTGCATCGACCCGCCCTTGCCGTGCGAATACCCGCCGGCCCGGCCGGTCAGCTCTGCCATCACGCCGCGCGGATCCATCCCACAGGCCAGCATATGGCCGTGATCACGGTAGCTGGTGATGACCGCGTCATCCGGCGTAATCGCCGCCTGCATCCCGACGACAACAGCTTCCTGCCCGATATAGAGATGGCAAAAACCGCCAATCAGGCCCATGCCGTATAGCTGGCCGGCCTTCTCTTCGAAACGCCGGATCATCAGCATTTCGCGATAATATTGCAGGAGTTCCTCGCCGGAGGCTTGGAGGTTGGATTTCGCCGCTTTCGACGCGCGTTTGCTTTTCGATTTCGTCGCTTTGACTGCCAT
>JAPPPC010000410.1 GCA_028817685.1 Rhodospirillaceae bacterium | reverse complement strand
GGTACGCTGCCGCCGTTCGATCAGGAAAGTACGTTTGAGAGAAGCCTTGTAGCCGGCCGCGCCTACGACGAAGCATTACGTCATCTGCGGGGTTCGGAGGGAGGGCGGGATGTGCCCTATGCCGCACCTATCGCCCGTGCTGAGAAGTCGAACCCGGAAATCGCGGCGGTCCTTTGGCAGCGGGGGGAGAGCCAGGCCGGCCGAGGTCCCGGGACCCAAGGTCACCCCGCGTTGCCAAAACCAGGCCCGACGGAACGCTATAAGGGATTTACCTTGATCGGATCAGGGTATCCGGATGTCGATAATGAGCTGTTCTTTGCGACATTGAAGAGCGCCATCGACATGGCAATGGGGCTACCGCCCTATCTGCGCGACCTTGTCAGGCGGATCGACACCGCTGCATATCATCCGCCGACATCGCTTCGACAGGTCACGGGCGCGATTCTGGATATCGACGCTGTCTACGTCATTGCCGATCGACGGGAGAAGGCGCCGGTCATCTTCTATGGGAGCATGGCGGAGAGTTCACCACAGCGGGTCGCGCTGAGCCTGATCGGCGCCGGTGTGATGGTCGCGCGCCATGAGCGCTTGATCACCTTGTTCCAAAGCCCTGGCCGGGCTGCGAGACGGGAGCGCGACGAACGTCTCGCGTCAGTCTCGGAACTACCACAGGGGCTGGTGAACGAGGCGGAGTGCGAGCTGCAAACCATTTTGTATCGGGCGGAGCAGCCGCTCGGCGTCACCAGCGCCCAACGCCGTGCGCGTCTGCGGCTTCTGCAGCAACGCAAGTGCGGTTAGGTTATGCCGCTTCCGGTTCGTAGCCCCACATGTCACGGGCAAAGCTTGGATAGGCGTCCGCGATTTTAGGCGCGATGATCTCGCGCATAAGGCTCAGATCGTGCGGTGTCGGCGGCGCCGTGGTGGGTACCTGATCCGGGCGGTTGAATTCGAAGCCGGTATTGTCCAGCACCTCCTCCAGCGTATGTCCTTCGTGGATGCTCTCCAGAGTGAAACGGGCGCGCTCGCGGTCAAAGGAAAACAGACATAGCGGGGTGATCAGCGCAACGGGTCCCCCCGGACGATACACGTTGGGCGGACTGGCGCCCGGCGTCGATATGAAGTCGACCTTGGGCACAAACACACGGCGGCTGTGTTCTTCGCGAAACAGGATGACGCGGGGTACCACGTAGAACAGGTAAGCCGACCCGAACGAGCCGGGGAAACGCACCTTCACATCCGGATAGTCGCCGATACCGACCAAGTTCGAATTGCCGAACCCGTCGATTTGGCCGCCGGAAAGGAAGAACACGTCGAGCCGCCCCTGACCCGCCATGTCGAACAGCTCTCGCCCACCGTCGGTGAATGGGTAGAACTTGCTGCTGCCCAGCACGGTGACCTGCATGGGCCGCTCACGCGCTTCCGCGGCCCATTGCTGGGCGAGAAACAGGCCGCTGCCGGGAACCGCGGATTGCGCGCCTGCCGCCGCGTGTCGAGCGCCCTTCGCCAGCCGGGCGATCGACGTGATCAGCAGTTCACGCGGATGATAGGCCGGCTCGCTCATGCGGCGACCTGGGCGTTGAAGACATGCTCGGCGAGGTATTGCTCGAACCCGTCATCGCTTCGCGCCAGCTTGGCGTATTCGCGCAGATGGTCACTGTCGCGGCCGTATTTGTCCCAAAACGCCATCGGCCAGGCGCCGTGTTCGACCTGTGCGATGCGGCCGATATAGAGCGCCGGAATGACACCGGCGGCGTAGCGGTCGTCTTCGATCATGTTGCCGTCGTAAAACCGTTCGACGGTGACGAAGGATTCACGTGCCGCGTGGGCTGCGGTTTTCAGTTCCATCCGCCGGCCGATCCAGACATTGCCGTGATCGTCCGCCATGGAGGCGTGGAAGATCGCCGCGTCCGGGTTCGCGGCGGGCAGCAGAACGATCGGGTCGTCGCCGTCGCCGAAGGGGTTGTCGATAACCTTCCAATCCGGCCGCACTTTCAACAGGTCGGAACCGATGATGCCGCGCAGTGGCATGAAGGGTACGCCTTTCTCCGCGGCTTGCAGCCGCGCGTGCAGGGCCGGGCAGGTCGAATCCTTGATGGTGATCAACCCCTTTTTGACCGCGTTGGTAAAGCGGGGTGCCGCACCGAACTCGCCCAGACTGACGCCCGGCGTTTCGATTTCCTCGACGCAGCCGGCACCGATCAGCAGGTCCGCGGAAAGACCGGCGCTGGTCAGGGATATCAGTTTCAGTCCCCGTACCTTACGGCGGATCAAGGCCCGAACGAGCGCCATCGGTGTCCCAGAATGGTCTCTTGGCAGGACGATCGTTGCGCCGTCGGAAATCTCCGAGGCCAGCGTTTCGATGTTTGCGATCAACGGGTTGTCCGTCATGCTGTACTCCACATTTCAGTAGAGCGGACAACATAGCATGGGGTGCGCCGCCGGCCCACCCGAGCAAATTGGTTCACCAAAGGGGCCGCAATCGCGATAATCCCGTTGGAACGATTTTCAGGGGAGGGCGGTTATGTCCCGGTTCGGTGGAGAGCTCGCCGGTGAGGTCGCAATAGTAACCGGTGGAGCGCACAATATCGGCCGTGCCACGTGTTTGGCACTCGCGGATGCCGGCGCGGCTGTTTGCGTAAATGCCGTGTCCTCTGCAGAGGCGGCGGAAAGCCTGGCGCAGGAAATTGAAGACGCGGGCGGACGGGCGATGCATTTCGTCGCCGACGTCACAGAGCCGGACGCCGTGCAAGCGATGACGGAGGCAGTGGTTTCAAGATTTGGAAAGCTTTCGGTGCTCGTCAATAACGCGGCCGTCCGCGGGAATACGCCATTGGAAGCGCTGACCCTGACGGAGTGGCGACGCATTTTCAGCCCGATTGTCGAAGGCAGCATGCTCTGCACCCAGGCAGCGCTGCCACACATTCGGGGGGCAGGCGGCGGGACGGTCATTCTGCTTGGCGGCATCGCGAGCTATGTCGGCGTCGCCGGGCGCACCCATGTTGGCGCTGCGAAGGCCGCGCTGGGCGGTTTCATGAAGGGCTTGGTGCATGAGGTCGGTACGGACGATATTCGGGTAAATATGGTCGTACCGGGGCATATCGACACCGTACGTGGCGCCGCGGCCGGTGCGCGGCCGAACTACGACATGACCTTCATGCTCGACCGTCCGGGCAAGCCGGAAGAGGTCGCCGACATGATTCGGTCGCTGTGCGGCCCCGCAGGCCGATATGTAACCGGTCAGACGATTCACGTCAGCGGTGGCGTCTATATGCCGGGCTGAGTGCAGGAGGAGAAAGCGAACATGCTTCAACATGTCCATTCGGACGAGACGCCGGCACCGCTTAGTGCGCATAGCGACGCTGTCATCATTCCGCCCGGCGCCCGAATCCTGGTGAGCTCCGGTATGCTGGGTATGCGCAAGGATGGCACGATTCCGGAGGCGATTGGCGAGCAGGTCGCCGCCGCGTTCGACAATGTCGAAGCCGTCCTGCGCACTGCTGGCATGGATATGGGGGATCTGGTGAAGATGACCACCTACATCACCGATCCAAGCTATAGGGACGCATTTCGGTCGGAACGGGCGAAGCGGGTTGGCGATGAACCTCCGGCCTCTACCCGAGTTGTCATCACCGCCCTTTCGATGCCCGAAATGAAGATCGAGATCGAGGTGATCGCCGCGCGGGCGTGACCCGTCACTACCGGTTGACGTTTTCCGCGTAGAAGGCGGAGGGCAGATTGTCCTTCGGCCAATCGTCGCCATTCTCGAAGGGCGCGACGCCGACCGCGTGGCGCGCCATGCCGGACTCAAGCATCGCCATGGACACGATCTCGGCGATACCGACATCGTCAATGCCATGATCGCGCAGCGCCTGGAAATCGGCGTCGGTCGTGCCTTCGTTGAAGGCAACCTTGCGGGCAAAACGCAGGACATCCTTCCACATGGGGTCGAGGGTGGTCGATGTCTCGAATTCGAGACAGTCCATAACGTCCTCATTCGTCATGTCGAAATGCTCGATCAGATGAGTCTGGTGGTTGTTGATGCAACGAGGGCAATCGACCTCCGCCGCGCAGACGAGGGAAATCGCGTTGAGCAACGGCTTTGGCAACGAACCTGGGGTCATCTGCAGCCGCTTGGTCAGGATCCACCAACCCTTGATCAGCTCCGAATCGAGGCCGAAAAAGCCCCAGGTCGGGGTCAAAAAATTCGCGCCTTTGGTCTGGCGAATATCCTCGAAGATCGCAGCGACGTCGTCATTGGCGTCGTCCGGCTGAACCAGTTTGACCTTGTCCATGAAAATCTCCTCCCGCGTGGCCGATGCGGAAGGGTTTCATATCAGCTTGTAAACCTCAACCTCGCCGGCCCGGCCTTTCAGTTCGAAGGTCCCCGCGAACTCGGTGGTAAAGGCGTCGGTCAGGTCGCGGGCCGTATCGCCGCTGATCAAGATCGAAACTTCGGATTCCGGTGGATAAAGCTCTTTGCCCAATTGTTCCAGCCGGCTGCCGACATTCACGTCGTCACCGATGATGGTGTAGTTGAGATGGCCCGGCGTCCCGATATTGCCGACCGTCACGCGCCCGCTGTGAATACCGATGCGGATGCCGATGGGCGGTTCGCCCCGTTCGGCGCGCGCTTTATTGTCCGTGTGGATGGCCGCCGCCATGGCCAGGGCGGCGCGGCAGGCGCGTTCGGCCCGGTTCTTCTGTTTTTGCGGGGCACCCCAATAGGCCATGAGTGAGTCGCCCATGAACTTGTCGACGGTGCCTCCTTCCGCGTCCACGCATTCGCCGATGAGCGAGAAGTGGTGATTGACCAGCTCTGCAACTTCGGAGGCGGACATGTCCTGGGAAATGGCGGAGAAGCCGACCATGTCGGTAAAAAGGACGGTTACGTTACGGGCATCCGATACCATTCCAGCCACGTCGCCGCGTCGTACGAGTTGTTCGACGATTTTCTTCGGTACATAGAACTCGAACCAGCGCAGGGCGCGAAGCATCGCGTTGAAGGATTTCGATTGGTCGTTGAGCTCTCGAAAAACACTACCCGGCAGTTCGTCGATCTTTCCGATTTCAAGGTCTTGAATACGGCCGGCGGCGGTCGAAAAGCGAACGATGGGGCGCGCGATCCGGCGTCCGATAACGATGGCGGCGATAACGGACAGGAGCAAAGCCCCTAGTCCGACGGAGAGAGAGACAATCATCCTGCGGACTTCTTGGCCGATCTCACCGCGCTTGAAATAGACCCCAGCAATTAAAGGCTGTTCGCCGAAGCCATAGACCGATTGATAAAAATAGATATAGGTGTCCGAACCGATTTCCAGGACATGCCCATCCGTGCCTTCCGGCAGCTTCAATAAGAGGTCATGCCGCTCGGATTGCCGCCAGATCGCGGCAAGTATTGGATCCTGGAAACCCGCCAATGTTGGCACGGGGTTTTCATTGTTTCGCCCGGGATAGTCGCCCGTTAACAGCGAATGGGCCAGGACATGACCTTGGCCGTACAGAATAAACCGTGTGCCGGTGGCACCAAAGTCGGCGCCGCTAACGAAATTTGATAATTCCCTAATCGAAACGCTTGCGACAACCACACCGTGGCTTTTGCCGTCTATCATGATTGGCACGACGAGACTGATATAGGTCCGGTTGGTGATGTCGCGCCAGATTGGTTCACCCCAATTCGGGCCGGGTACGGCCGCGGCCATCCGCCGTTGGACCTCAGGGTCCTGCGAATAGTCGAGTGTCTGTTCCGCGACGCGTCCGTGCCGTCCTACGCCAGAGACCACGTAGGCTTGCAGATTGTTGTCGATATAGATGACGGAGTCGATTTGCGGGGCAGCAGCAAGGGCGCCGGTAAACAGATCGGTTAGTCGTTGCCGGTTGGCGACGTCGACCCTTCCCGTACTGAGCTGCTCGGCCAGAAACGTCGCCTGGTACTCGACGGGCCTTAAATGCTGTTCAATACGGTCGACCGCGGCGCTGACGCGTTGATGGGCGTTCGTGCTGAGCAGGGAGAAGGTGTTTTTCTGCGCCAGCCAGACGCCGACGCCGAGCACGCCGCCGACAGAGACCAGGGTCAGCAGCCCGATCGCTGTTACCAGGGTAATGGTGATCGAAAATCGGCCATTCCAGCCAACTGGCCGGGTATTGTCTGTGGCTTGTTGGGACAACGGGTAGTCCCTCTGAGTCATTTTCTGAAATGCATCATAGCATTTAGGCGCTTCCACCGCGGATCGCTAGCGCTTGTTGGTGGGACGCGCCATGATGCGCGCTGGAAGGATGAGAACTCCATGACCAAACGTATTCTCGAAGGTGTCCGGGTGATCGACCTGACTCAGTTCTTCGTCGGGCCGCACGCGACACTGTTGCTCGCCGGGCTCGGCGCGGAGGTGATTCGTGTCGACAATCCGGCGACGGGCGACAGTCTGTCCGACTCAGCGATCTATGCGGGGCCCGAGGGCGTGTCTTTCGAACGAAAGACGCCAGACGATCTCGGTGTCCCCTTTCTTAAACGGGCCCGTGGCAAGAAAGCGGTGACGTTGAACCTGAAACACCCGGAAGGCGCGCGGTTGTTGATGGAATTGACGGATAAGGCGGATGTGCTGGTTGAGAATTTCAGCGTCGGTGTCACCAAACGGTTGGGCATCGATTTCGAAACGCTGCACGCGCGCAATCCGCGTTTGGTCTATTGCTCGATCACCGGTTACGGCCAGACGGGCCCCGACGCGCACCTGAAATGTTTCGACGCCGCGGCTCAGGCGGCAAGCGGCCTGATGAGCATGACCGGTCAGCCGGATGGTCCGCCGACCAAGGCCGGGACCGCGCTGGCCGATTCCATTTCCAGCGTCTTTGGATTGGCGGGCGTTCTGGCGGCTCTCTACCATCAGGAGCGCACGGGCGAGGGGCAGCATGTCGATGTCGCAATGGTCGATTCGATCTTTTCCCTGATCTATGACGATCCGCTGGAGGGCTACCCGCAACTCGGCCTCGACTACCGGCAAGGCAACCGGGCACCGCGGGTCTCGCCCTTCAACAGCTACAAGACCAAAGATCGCTGGTTGATCATCGCAACGGCGACGGATGTTCATTGGCAGACGCTCTGCGACGTGATGGGACGGCCGGAACTCAAGGAACACCCCGACTACGCAACCAGCAGCAACCGTCTGCTCAACAACGATAGCGTTGATGCTATTGTCGCGGAATGGGCGGCAACGCAGGATGGCGGTGTTGCAATGGCGACGCTGCGCGAAGCGGGTATCGTTTGCAGCCCGATCAACGACATAAACGACGTGAAGGCGTGGCCGCATATCCGCGCCCGCGGCATGATCGAGGATTTGGTGCATCCGACCCTGGGGCCGCTGGAAGGCCTAAACGCGTCAGGCTATCCAATCAAATTCAGCGGCACCGATACCGGCTATGACGGGCCGCCTGTGATGTACGGCCACGATAATGCGGATATCTTTGGCGAGCTGCTCGGTCTCGATGCCGCGGCGTTGGAGAAACTGTCTAAAGACGGCGTTATTTGAGGGAGGCGAACATGGCGCGGCAAAACATCTCTTCCGGACACCCGTTTGAGCCGGTGCTCGGTTACTCCCGCGCGGTAAAGGTCGGGAACACGGTCCATGTTTCCGGCACCACGGCGGACGGGGCGCATGCGTACGAGCAGGCCACGAACGTGCTGGCGATCATCAAGAATGCGCTCGCGGAGGCCGGCGCGGGACCAGAGCATGTGGTGCGCACCGTGATCTACGTGACCGACATGGCGGCGCATGCCGACGGCGTCACGAAAGCCCATGGCGAGATGTTCGGCGATATTCGGCCGGCCAGCACGCTGGTGGCCGTAACTGGCCTGCTGCGCCCGGAACTCGTCGTCGAAATTGAGGCCTACGCGGTCCTCGAGGAGGATTGAAGCGGATTAAGTCTCGGCCGATTCTTGGCCCTGCACCGTGAAGAAGGAGGCCGATTTCGGCTGTTCCGGCAATTCGATCATCGCTTCGCTGAGCCGCGCCGTACGGGTTTTCTCTCCGCGCAGGATCATCCCTTCGTTCGGGTTGGCCATCGGGTTGCGGGCGATCGGGAAGGCGTCGGCCGCGCTGTAGACGCAGATATACAGGTTGCGCGACCGGTCTGAGCCGTTCGGCGCGGAACCGTGTGCCAGCCGCGTGTGCATCAGACAGACGCTGCCGGCTTTGCCGGTTACGGGAATGGATTCGGCCAACAAACGTTCTTCTTCCGAGCCGGAGACGGCGCCCACGAAACGGCCGTCCTGGTACAGCGACAGCATGGGGCCGCGATGCGACCCCGGGACGACCCGCAGGCAGCCATTCTCTTCCGTCACATCGTCCAGCATCAGCAAGGCCGTTACCACGTCGTCGTTGGTGTGCGGGGTGAACAGAAAATCCTGATGATAGTGCACGGTCGTGTCCGAACCGGGCAGTTTCAAATTTATTTTACAGTGGTGAAACTTCAGATTCGGACCGATCAACTGGTTCACCATGTCCGTCATCGCCGCGTTGCGCATGGCGTCCATATAGGCGTCGGAAATATCCGACGGGTTGTTGACGCGACGCAGCGCCGGCTTGTCGGCAGTATGTTCGGCTCCCATGTCAAAGCGCGGCCGATCATCCAAAGTCGGCGGCCCGAACGGTTCGCTATGCGCGCGGCTTTCCTCGACCCATCCGGCGATCTCCGCGTTGAGCGCGTTGAGCTGCCCGGGCGTCACCGCATCCGGGACCGTCAGGACGCCGTCGCGCCAGAACTGGTCGATTTGAGTTCGCGTCAGCATGGTGCCGCTCCGAAGTTGCGCACCGCAGTATAGCGGGGTTGGCGGGTGGTTTTACAGGGTGAGAGTCGGACCCTGGTCTGGACAAATTTCCTGCCGGCATGGCACTCTTTTGCCAAATCCACACGCATCAAACCCAGGAGACGCGCGATGCCGCAGACGGCGGAAGTCGACGATACCGATCTTACCCTCAAGCTGGCGCAGAACAGCATGTCGTTCACGCATGATGACCTCCCGATGGAAGCGGTCGAAGTGGCACGGCATTGCTTTCTCGACTGGCTTGGCGTCACGCTGGCAGGCTCGACCGAGCCGCTGACCCGTATCCTGCTGGAGGATGCGATCGCGGCAGGCGGGAACCCGCAGGCGACGATCATCGGTGACGGCCGCAAAGTGTCGATGCAGCAGGCCGCGCTGATCAACGGGTCGGCGGGACACGCCCTCGATTACGACGATGTACACCTGCTGATGCCCGGGCATCCGACCGTTCCTGTCGTGCCGGCGCTGCTCGCATTGGCCGAGCATCAGGGCCGCGACGGCAAGGATTTCCTGACGGCGATGGTTGCCGGTATCGAGGCGGAGTGCCGCGTCGGAACGGTGATGAACCAGTCGCACTACGGCGCCGGTTGGCATGCAACGGGTACTGTGGGTACGTTCGGAGCGACGACGGCGGCGGCGAAGCTGCTCGGCCTCGACGGCGAAGCTTGCGCCAACGCGATGGGTATCGGCGGTACCCAGGCGGCCGGCTTGCGCTCGATGTTCGGCACCATGTGCAAGCCCTTCCATGCGGGCAAGGCGGCGGTGAATGGTCTCTCCGCGGCGCTGCTCTCTGAGCGCGGTTTCGAAAGCCGGCCGGACGTATTGGAATGCGAGCAAGGTTTCGCGGACACGCAGACCCAGAACTATGACCCGGAAACGGCTCTCGAAGGCCTCGGTGAGACCTTCCACACGCCCGACGTCCTGTTTAAATATCACGCTGCCTGTTACGGCACCCACGCGGCGATCGAGGCGGCGATGGCGCTGAAGCGCGATCACAATATCGACCCGGATAATGTCGCCAGTGTCGATGTGCATGTGCGCAGCGACAATCTGCGCATCTGCAACATTCTGGAACCGAAAACCGGTCTGGAGGGCAAATTCAGCCTGCGCTTCACCGCCGCCATGGCGCTCTTGGGCGAGAACACGGCGGTCATCGCCAACTACAATGAGGAGAAGGTCCAGGATCCGGAGATCGTGGCGGTCCGCGACAAGATTTCGGTGCACACCGACGACAGTATGGGGCTGGCCCATGCCGATGTGTCCGTTACCCTCAAGGACGGTACGGTGCACAGCACCCGCGGCGACGTAGAGACGCCGGACCGCGATCTCGAGCGGCAATGGTCGCGCCTCAGCGCCAAATTCGCCGACATGGCCTCGCCGGTGATCGGCGCGGGTCGCGTGACCCGCGTGGTGGACGCCGTGCGGACCCTGGAAGACTGTGCGGATATCGGCGAAATCGCCCAGCTCTGCGGCGCGCCGGCGCACGATGCCTGACGCTGACGCCGCCAGCGGGCCCTTGCAGGGCGTTCGGGTTCTCGAACTCGGCTCGACCGTCGCCGGCCCATTCTGCGGTCGCCTGTTCGCCGATTTCGGCGCGGAAGTGGTCAAGGTGGAGACGCCGTCCGGCGATCCGCTGCGTACCATCGGCAGGCACTTTGAGGGCAAGAGCCTCTGGTGGGCCTCCATGCACCGCAACAAGGAGACCATCGCCATCAACCTGAAGTCGGAGGAGGGCCGCGACATCGTGCGCCGCCTGATGCCGCGCTACGACGTGGTGGTGGAGAACTTCAAACCGGGCGCGCTAGAGAAATGGGGCCTCGGCTATGACGATGTGTCCAAGGACCATCCCGGCATGATCCTGGTGCGGATCAGCGGCTTCGGCCAGACCGGCCCCTATAGCGAGCGTGCCGGCTACGGCATCATCGGCGAGAGCATGAGTGGAATCCGCTCTATCACCGGCGATCCGGACAAGCCGCCCGCGCGCGTGGCAACGCCGCTTACCGATTACGTCGCCGGCATGTATGGTGCGTTCGGTGCCTTGGCGGCGATGCGCCGCCGCGACACGACCGGCAAGGGCCAGGTCGTCGATGTGGCGCTGTATGAAAGCGCCTTTTCGATGATGGAAAGTTTCGTGCCGGCTTTCGAGAAGCTCGGCGTCGTGCCGGGCCGTGTCGGCTCCCGCCTGCATGGCCACGTGCCGAACAGCCTGTTCCCGGCCAAGGATGGCGAATGGATCCACATCGCCGCCGGCAATACATCGACCTTCCGCCGTCTCGCAGCCGCCATGGGCCAGCAGGAGCTGGCCGACGATCCTAAATTCATAGAGGGCGACAACCGGCTGGTGAATGAGGAGGAGCTGGTCCAAATCATCTCTGATTGGTCGAAGGGTTGGGCGCTCGACGAAATCTACGAGTATCTGGTTGAGAACGATGTGCCGGCCGCGCCGATCTACACCGTGGCTGACGTGTTCCGCGACCCGCAATTCGCCGCCCGCGACATGCTGCTCGACGTGCCCCATGAGGAGATCGGCACCGTGAAGCTCGGCGGCGTCGCGCCCAAATTCAGCGAGTCTCCCGGTGTCATCCGCTGGGCCGGCCGCGCTATCGGCCATGACACCCGCACGGTACTGGCGCGCGAACTGGGGTTTAGCGAGGCCGAGTTGGACACGCTGGACCAAGACGGTGCCATCGCGACCCGGCCGCCGGAAAGCGCCGCAGCGGAGTAGGGTTAGCGTCCGCGTCGTTTTCGGACCTGCCGGTAGATTGTTTCGACAGCTGCTGCGAGCAGAAAAATCGGTCCACCGCACGCGACAAACCAGGAAAAGATGATCAGGGTGAAATAAATCGGGTCGTCAGAAATCGCGCGTTGCGGGTTGTGCCACATGGCTGCATCGCCGGCGAAAAACGTGACGGTGCCGCCAACCAAAGCCCCTGTCCAGGCAAAAACCCGTGTAAGGATGAACAGTCTCTCTGGTTTGCCTTCCTGCTTGCGTCTTTCCTCCTTCGACGTGTGACGAACACGGTGAATACCGTCAGATATCTTCTCTGCGAGGACTGCGGCGAAAAAGCAGGGAATAGCGATCAGGAAGAAAATCGCGAATGCGTATCCTATTAAATATCCAGGGTCTTCTGCGAAGTGCTCAACATCGTTCCTAACCGCAAGGAAACCGGTGGTGATCGCGGTGACTGCCCCACCAATCAGGCCGGTCCGATAGATTGTCGTCGCACTTTGGGCGCGGAACGGGCTGGGTATCTTGTTCAACAGCATTTCGCAATGCGACTTCGATGCCGCGGTGCTATTTGAGCCACGGTTTTTCTCGATAAAACTTTGCGACGGAGGCGCCAAGGCCGAGTTGCAGCGTCGCCCCAGAAACGCCGGCCTGTTCCTCCCGCAAGGTCGCTTTAAGGAGCCGTTCCGTGGGGTCGCCGTGCTTCATGACGCCGTCCGCGGAAAGTCCGTTTTTCGATTGGAATCGTTTCAGACCATCGATCATCGCCATATCGGCAATGTCAGTGGGCCCCATTCGGGTGGGTCGTAGAACCCCAATCTTTGTAAGGCGCTTTTCAGCTTGAGCGTGTCTCTGGGGGCGATTTTGCGGTCCGCGCTGACGGGCTTGGAAACGGAGAAGAGTTTCATGAGTTGTGCCTTGCGTTACTTGTTCGCCATTAGACATGGAACATAACAAGAACATATTCAACAACACGCAACCGAAAATGTCATCGCCGTTTGTTCTGTTCATTGCTTGAGCCGTATTGTGGTGGCCAAGCAGCAGTGATTTTCAGAATGGTGGAATTCTTATGAGCGGTATCGCGATCATCGTCGAATACGACGTCGAGCCCGGCAGTCTGGACGAGCAGGAGAGCCGTGTCCTGGCCTCAGCGGCGAAATGTCTGAAGGAGGACGGCTGCCTCCGTATGGAAGTGTTCGTACCCGAAGGGCAGGAGAACAAGCTGGTTTTGAGCGAGTTGTGGCGCGACGAAGCCGCCTTGGAAGTGCACCGCAACCAGCCGGGCCATGCGGAGGATCACGCGCATATCGATGAGCTCTGTGTGGGCAAGAACGTGCGCCGCGGCAACTTGCTTTAGCCGGTTACATTTCACACCGACGGGACTAGACGCGAGAGGCCTCTTCGTGTCGTGCTCTAGGCAGGAATCGTCAGTCGTCGCGGCGTGACAGAGGTCCCAGCATTCGCGCCGACACACAGCCTTCCCTTAGCATCCAGCGGTACGGTTCCAGCCGGGATCGTATCGTCGCAGATCAGCCAGCCGCGCAGCGGCGCGCCGTCTTTGCCTACCAGTTCGATGCGGTCGTCAGTCGTTACGTCCAGCGTGAGGGCGTCCGCTGGGTTCAAGCGAATAATCCGTTTCTGGCTTGGCCCTGATGCCACGTAGGCATCGGCGTCGCTATCGGTCACCGTGAGGGTGCCCGGTACCGTTTCCTCTTCGGCGTACATATTCAGTGCTGAATCTTCCGATACCACGCCATCCGCCACGTCCCGGGCCAAAGCCTCGCGGTCCCTTTCCCGTGGATCGCCGTACCCGCCGCCGCCGGCGCTTTGCAGGATGACCGTATCGCCCGCCTCCAGCGGGTGGCCGCCTACTTTGCCGGGGCTGTCGAAGCGATGTTCGGTGCCGTCCGCCTTCACGACATAGCTGTCGACGGGCGCACCGCTTTCGCCGCCGAGGATTCCGAAGGGCGGCATCATGGCGCCGTCGGAGAGCAGCGAGTATTTCGCGGTGCCTCGCGTCAGACGCAAGGCGCGGCGCATGCCGAGGCCGCCGCGGTGCTGGCCTGGGCCGCCGCTGTCGGTGCCGAGCCGCGAGAAGTCCACTTGCAGGGGAAACTTGTTCTCCAACACCTCGGTCGATTGCACCGTCGTGAGGTCGCCCCAGTCGATCGCCGCCATCGCGCTCGGCCCGTCGGCTTCCAGGAAGCCGCCATTGCCACCGCTCGCCCATTCGTAATGCACGTATTCGCCGCCGCTATCCGGGTCGATGCCGCCGATCAGATTGTGGAAGGAGGTGCGGTGGATGTCGCCGGAGACGAGTTCAGGACAGGCGCGGGCCAGCGCGCCGAGCATCGTCGCGATGACCCGCTTGCGGATTTCGCCGTGGCTGCCGGCGGGGGCGGGATGGCTGACATTAACGATGGTGCCTTCGGGGGCGATCACCTCGACAGGACGGAAGCTGCCATGGTTCAGCGCATGCTGCGGGTCGAGGGTCGATTTCAGTGCGATGAAGACCGAGGCTGCGGTGACCGCCAGGGTGGAGTTGACCGGAACTGGCACTTGCGGCGAGACGCCGGTGAAGTCGGCGGTCAGGGAGTCACCCTTGATGGTCAGGCTGAGCGGCAACAGCAGCGGTTCGAAGCCGTTCGGCCCGAAGGTCTCCAGATAGTCCTCGTAGTAATACTCGCCATCGGGCAGCGCCTTGATGTTCTCGCGCATGCGCGCTTCCGAGCGGTCGAGATTGAGGCGCACGCAGTCGAGCATGAGGTCGACGCCGTAGCGCTCGATGAGCTCGCCCAACCGCCGCTCCGCCGTGCGGCAGGCGGTCAGGCCGGAGTTGAAGTCGCCCCAGCGTTCCTCGCGCACCCGCATGTTGCTCAAAAGGACTTCCATCAGCGGCGTGTTGATGCGGCCTTCCTCGACGATCTTGACCGGCGGGATACGCATGCCTTCCTGATAGATCTCTGTCGCCGTGCCGGACATGGAACCGGGGACCGCGCCGCCCACATCCGCCCAATGCTCCCGAACTGCGGGGAAGAACACCAGCGCGTCCCCGACGAAAACCGGGTAGATGATCGTTACATCGTTCAGATGTGTGCCGCCCCGATAGGGATCGTTCATCAGGATAACGTCGCCGGGTTTGAGGTCGCCCCCCATGTCGGCGAGCGCCGCCTCCACCGACCAGGGCAGGGGCACGACATGGCTGCCGATATCTTCTGATTGCGCGACCACCTGACCCGAGGCGTCGAATAGCCCGCAGGAAAAGTCACGCGCTTCGTAGATCGCAACGGATCGCGCCGTACGGAACACGGTCGCCCGCATCTCGCGCACGACGGAGATCAGGCCTTCGGTGACGACCTCCAGGGTGATCGGGTCGATCATGGGGCGGGCTCCAAGGCAGGAATACGGTGAGGAATTTCATGGGCTGTCCCCTCTCCCCAAGGAGAGAGTAGAGTGAGGGGAAGACTGTTCATGCCACACCTGCCTTGGTCAGCATCATGATTCCGTAGCGATCCTGCGATGCTGTGAATCCTGGCGGGACGACGGTTGTCGCGCCGTCTTCCTCGATGATGGCGGGGCCGGGGATCGCGATGCCGGTCGGAAGGTCCGGGCGACGATAGATCGATGTCTCCTGCGCGGTGCCCCCGAAGACCACCGGCCGGCGGCCGATTTCGGCGTCGGACAAATCCCCATCCACAACCTGTTCCGGCAGGTCCGTTCGGTCCGACAGACCGATACCGATCACGCGAAAGGAGACTATTTCGACAGGGCCCTCGTCGAGCTGACCGTAGCGTTCCTCGTAAGCCGCACGGAAGGCGTTCTCGATGTCGGCGATCTTCGCAGCGCCGTCTGGGACGGCGGTCGCGAGTTCGAAAGCCTGGCCGACATAGCGCATCTCGAGTGAGGTCTGCAGCCGCATCTTGTCGCCGGTAAACCCGTCCTCGGCCAGCCGCTCCGTGGCGCGGGTGCGCAGCGGGGTAAGGATATCCTGCAGCGTCGCCCAGTCCGTGTTATCGAGCTTCGTCAAACGCGTCTGCGTGACATCGTAGCGCGTGTCTGCCGCCAGGAGCCCGTATGCGGAAAACGCGCCGGGCATCGGCGGAATAACGATGCGGGTCATGCCGAGTTCGTCGGCGATGGCGGCGGCGTGCAGCGGTCCGGCACCGCCATAGGCGAACAAGGTGAAGTCACGCGGGTCGAGGCCGCGCATGACGGAGATCTCTTTCACCGTGCCGGTCATCCGGGCAACGGCGATGCGCACGATCCCTTCGGCCATGCGGGCGGGGGATAAACTCAGAGTCTCACCCAGTGTTCCGATCGCCGTCTCGGCCGCCGCCGTGTCGATGGCGATCTCGCCGCCGATTGCCTGGTCGGGGCGGAAGCGCCCGAGCAGCACATTGGCATCGGTCACAGTCGGCTCGGTGCCGCCACGGCCGTAACAGGCGGGACCTGGTAGTGCACCGGCGGACCGTGGCCCGACCTGCAGGAAATTCCCGGTATCGAGATAGGCGATCGAGCCGCCACCGGCGCCGACCGTCTTGATCTCGATCTGCGGGGCTCGGTTCGGCCACATGCCGACATGACCCTCGGTCGTCATATCGTGGCTGTAGTTGCGCACCAGGCAGGCATCGGTGCTGGTGCCGCCCATGTCGTAGGTGATGATGTCCGGCAGGCCGAGCAGCCTGGCGACGCCGATCGAGGCGGTGACGCCGCCGGCCGGGCCGCTCAGCATCGAGTTGACCGGCTCCGCGGCTATCGCTGCGGCCCGCCAGGTCCCGCCATTCGAGCCCATGATACGCAGCGGTGCATCGATGCCGCTCGTGGTCAAATTGCGCGACAGGGTGTTCAGGTAGCCGGAGACTTTCGGCCCGACATAGGCATTCAGCGCCGTGGTGGAAAAGCGCTCGAACTCGCGATATTCCGGCAGAATTTCGTGCGACAGGCTGACCGGGATGCCTGGCAGTTGGGCGCGGACGATTTCCGCGGCACGCAGTTCATGCGCCGGATTTGCATAGGCGTGCAGGAAGCAGATCGCGATCGCCTCGACCTTCGCTGCCTCCAGGCGCTTGCAGGCGGCGACCACCTGCTTCTCGTCGAGCGGTTTATGGACCGCACCGCTGGCGGTCAGCCTTTCGGTCACCTCCAGAATACGCCTGCGCGGTACTAGAGGGACTGGACGCACTGCCTTGATATCATAGAGTTTTGTGCGGTTTCCGCGCCCCACGACCAGAACGTCGCGGTGCCCTTCGGTGGTGATGACCCCGAGCCGGGCACCGTTCATCTCCAACGCTGTATTGGTTGCAACGGTCATGCCGTGCGTGATGCCCGCAATATCGGCATCGGGTACTTCGGCCTGGCGGATCGCAGTCATCACGCCGCGCGCCAGGTCCTCCGGTGTCGATGGCGTTTTTAGGCTACGCATCGCCCCCGTCCGACCGTCCCGCAATACGAGATCGGTAAAGGTTCCGCCGACATCGACTCCAATTGTGATCATGGCTCCGCCTTTCCGGCCATATTGCTAGAGCACGGAAGCCTGTAATCCAAGCCATGTCGGGGTACATTATGACAATGGGCAGGCGATGAGGGTGCGTAATGACCGACGACATTGAACGGGTAATCCTATTGACCGGGGCGGCGAGCGGAATTGGGGCGGCGACAGCGCGCGCGCTGGCAGGGCCGGGCACGGCGTTGCTCTTGCATACCCGCGGTAATTCAGAAGGGCTTGATCGGGTGGCCGCAGAGGCGCGCGGGGCAGGGGCGGTGGTGGAGACAGCGCTGGCTGATCTCGCTGAAGCCGGTGCGCCGAAAGCGCTGGTTGAGGTGGCCTGTAACCGGTTCGGGCGGATCGACCAGATCGTCAGCAATGCTGGATTCGCCGACAAACGCCGATTTGGCGACGTCGACGCCGCGGGCTTGCGTCTCACGCTGGCCGCAATTCCCGAGGCGTTCTTCGAGCTCGTGACCGAGGCGCTGCCGCAGTTGGAAGCGTCTAATTGGGGCCGTGTCGTCGCGGTGAGTTCCTTCGTCGCCCACACATTTGGCGCCAACGACACGATCTTCCCGGTCTCCGCCGCGGCGAAATCTGGCTTGGAGAGCCTCGCGAAAGCGTTGGCCTATCAGCTCGCGCCCAGCGGCACGACGGTCAATTGCGTCTCGCCGGGTTATACGCAAAAAGATGCTGGCGCCCATGCGGCGGTATCGGGCGACGGTTGGAAGAAGGCCGCCGCGGCCGCGCCAATGAACAGCTTGGCGCAACCCGCGGATGTCGCGGCGGCGACTGCCTTCTTCCTTAGCCGGGAAGCGGAACGGATTACGGGACAGGTTCTGCATGTTGATGCGGGACTGAGCCTGGTTTGATCGCATCCGTGACCCTGCGGTAAGGTGCGGTGAGATTTCATATGGAACATTAAGGGTTAAGCATGTCTGAGATGCTGCTGGAGCCGGTCCGCGACCAGTCGGCCTGGAAGGCCTCCGACTTCGAGAACGACGATTCCTGGATTTATCGTTTCAGTGATGCGGAGTTGGCGGAGATCGACGCCGCCATGCGTTCGATCAAAGCGCGCGGCCTTGATGTGCCAAATTTCGGCCGCGAGGAGTTTCCTTTGCCGACCCTGCAAAGGAAGGTCGAAGAGGTCGTGGCAGAAGTCGAGGACGGGCGCGGCTTTGCCCTGTTCCGCGGCATTCCGGTGGACGATTACGATCTTGATTCCTTGCGTATCATTTATTGGGGCATCGGGGCTTATTTCGGAAACCCGATCTCGCAGAATTCAAAGGGCCAGATCCTGGCCGACGTGATTGATCTCGGCAACGACTACAATGCGATCAATAGCCGTGGTTACAAGACGAGTGCGGCGCTGCTGCCGCATGTGGATTCATCAGACATGGTCGCGCTGTTCTGTATAAACACGGCGCGGTCTGGCGGCGAAAGCATGCTGTCCAGTTCGATGTCCGTTTATAACGAGATGTTGGCGCACCATAGCGAGCTGTTGCCGACGCTGTATCGCGGCTTCAAACGCGATCTTCGCGGCGAAGGCGTCACGGCAAAGCTCGATGAGCTGACCGAGAGCGAGATTCCGGTCTTCAGCTATTTCGACGGCAAGCTGAGCTGCGACTTCAATGACCGGATCATCCGATCCGCCCATGTGAAAATGGAAAAGCCGCTCACCGAGACCGAAGAGGCGGCGTTGCAGCAGGTAATGTCGGTCGCCCAACGTCCAGACATTCAGTTCCGCATGTACCTGCAGAAGGGCGATATCCAGCTCGTGAATAATTTCACGATCCTGCATTCGCGGGCCGGCTATACGGACTATGACGACCCGGCGAAGAAGCGCCGGCTGATGCGGTTTTGGGTCAATTCCCGTGAGGGCCGCGCGCTTGAGCCGAATTTTGCCAACAAATACAACACGGGACCCCGCGGCGGGGTCGCCGTCGGAGACGGCGCCCGCTACGTGTTCTAGGAAACAGTCGGACTAGAAGCGATACCCGAAGCCGATACCGACCACGATTGGATTGATGTCGACATCCAGAGTGCGCACGGTCCCGCGTGAGTTCAGTTCCACATCGACACCAATATCGATGTATTTCACGTCGAGATTGATGAACCAGCGTTCGTTGATGTGGTAGTCGACGCCGGCCTGGATGGCCCAGCCCAGGGAATCGTCTGCGGATACGGTGGTGGGCCCTAGCACGGCTTCGAGCGAGCGATCGGCGTTTTCCGCATAGGCAATCGTATAGTTCACCCCAGCGCCGACATAGGGGCGAAACCCCGTACCCGTATCGAAATGATATTGCAGCAACAGGGTCGGTGGCAGCAGCATCGTCTCGGCTGCCTTGCCGAGACCGGCGATAGCACCCGTGCCGTCCAGATCGTGCGGAGAGGTCGCCAGAATCAGTTCGATCCCGATGTTGGGCGTGGCCATATAGGTGATATCCAGCTCCGGGACGATCGCAGGCTGCGGGTCCAGTCCGGATGTCAGCAGGTCGGGAGAAATCGGGCCGCTTTCGTCCGTCGGGATAACACCGATTCCGCGCAACCGCACGAGCCAGTCGCCTTTGTCCAGGGCGATGCTCTCGGAGATCGGGAGGAGCAGAAAGGTTAGAAGCGACAGGAGGGCAGTGTAGTTTCTATTGCAGGTACGCATGAGCTTCGGTCCCACCGGTTGTGAGGGATACATCCCCCTTCGGGATTTACCGAAGTTGGGAGGCGTAACCCCCTATGTAGAACCGCAAATTGCCACCCTATGGCTCTAGCGATTAAGTAATTCCCTGCTCAAGGTAGGGTTATTATACCCAGCCGTGCCTCCAAGGATGGATGCGGCGTTTCACCGCACGTTTCCGGCGGTACAACCGAACGAATTTCGTTGGAGACACTTTGCGCGCGTTGGTAATACCCAAAATGGATAGAATTGAACAAATTCGGCTTTTTTGGCGTCTTATGCTAGTGTCCGCCGTAGAAACGCTTATTTCACGATAGCTTGCCTTACCGGAATCTGCATAAGTTCGTCCAAATTGGTTTTGACGTTTTAAAAAGAGAGGAATTATGGCGAGAGCGAAACGGCGCACCGTTCAGGAATTTGGCGCCCATCCTGTTGATGTTTATGTCGGCCAGCGGGTTCGGATGCGCCGTGTGATGTGCGGGTTGAGCCAAACAGCGCTTGCCAATCGTATTGGCCTTACCTTCCAACAGCTGCAGAAATATGAGAGCGGCATGAACCGCATCTCCGCGAGCAAGCTGTGGCTCATCGCACAGGAATTGGACGCGCCGGTACAGTGGTTCTTCACCGATGCGGTGGTTGGCAAAAGCCCGACCGCCGAGTTCGGGACCAAGCGCGAGACCTTGGAACTGGTCCGTAACTTCATGAATATTCCACCGGAATCGCGGAAGCACTTCTTGTCACTCGCGAAGTCGGTCGGCGCGCCGGAGGGCGCGGCTGCGGAGGGCGCAGCCGACTAGCTCTAGTCTGTTGCAGTAATTTTTCGGAACGCCTCCAATCTCGATTGGGGGCGTTCTTCGTTACTGGCTGCGCTACGGTTTTTTGACCTTCAACGTGGTCATCGTGAACGCCGGGTAGCGTTCACCGTCTTCTTCGATCGTCGTGCCCACGACCTTGAAACGCTTCCCCTGCGCTTCCAGTGTTTTTGGACCGGCATAGACGAGGCTGTCCGGCAGGTGACGCATTTTCGCCGTGACGAAGCAGCGCCGTTCCTTGAAGGCCCGTTCCAGGCGTGACCAGTAGGCCTCGTATTCCGCGCTGCCGGACTTCGCACCGCTTTCGTAGAACGCGTTGGCGTGGGTCGCGATATCGACAAGCGCTTCGCCTTCCGTACCGCCGCAAACCAGCGCTTTTCCGGGTTCGGTGCGCCATTGTCCGATTGCAATGACATCGTCGGCAGCCAGGGCCGCGACCGGCCAAGCAAGCAGCAAGCCGATCAGCATAGATGCGGATTTTAATCTCCTCGCCTCCCCCCACTTTTCATCGGTGAAGGGGTATATCGGATCTTGCAGCG
>JAPPPC010000339.1 GCA_028817685.1 Rhodospirillaceae bacterium | reverse complement strand
CTGGGTTGCCCGTTTCGCTGCAGTTGCTGCTGTATCAACGCGCCGTGCGGCACCAATCGCTACCGCATGCGCTCGGCCGAGGCCGTGGTTTCTGAGATCGATCATCTGTACCGCGAGTACGGCGTGAAAACCTTCAAGATCATCGACGAGATGTTCGTGCTGAACGACCGGCACGTGAACGGAATCTGCAAAGGCCTTGCCGCCCAGCCTTACGCCAACGAACTGAATATCTGGGCCTACGCCCGCATCGACACGGTGAAGCAGGGACAACTGCCGCTGTTGCGCGCCGCAGGCCTCCGCTGGCTCGCGCTCGGTATCGAGTCCGGCAGTGCCCATGTCCGCGACGGGGCGGAGAAATCATTCGACCAGGATTACATCCGCGAGATCGTGCGCCAGATCCAGACCGCCGGTATCAACGTCATCGGCAATTACATCTTCGGTCTGCCGGACGACGATCTGACGACGATGCGTCAGACCCTCGATCTTGCCAAGGAACTGAACTGCGAATTCGCGAATTTCTACTCCGCCATGGCCTATCCCGGCTCGCCCCTCTACACGATGGCGGTCGAGAATGGGTGGGACCTGCCGGAAAGCTGGAGCGGGTTTTCCCAGCACAGCCGCGACTGCCGCCCCTTGCCGACGGAACATGTGTCGGCGGCCGAGGTGCTGCGGTTCCGCGACGACGCCTTCCACGAATATTTCGCCAACAAACGCTATCTCGACATGGCGACGCAGAAGTTCGGCGTCGAGACCCGCCAGCACATCGAAGAGATGTCCGAGGCACGGCTGGAGCGGGCGTTGTATTCGTGACGGACATACCCCGCACACTCGTCTTCGATCTCGACGGCACATTGATCAACAGCGCCCCCGATCTGGCGGCCGCGCTGAACAAGGTCTTGAGCGAAGCGGCGCGCGAACCGGTCACGTTACATCAGGTGACACAGATGATTGGTGACGGTGTCGCCAAGCTGGTCGAGCGGGGGTTTGCCGCGACCGGCGGTGCGCCCGACGATCCCGGCCATCAGCTCAACCGGTTCCACCATCACTACAACAACGCCACCGCCGACCTAACCGAACTCTATCCCGATGTCCTAGAAACCTTGAACACTCTGGCTGACGCCGGACACCGGATGGCGCTGTGCACAAACAAGCCGGCCGAACCGACGGCTGCCGTTTTGGACGCGTTCGGTCTAGCAAATTTCTTTGAAGCGGTGGCAGGCGGCGACACCTTTTCTGTGCGCAAGCCCAGCCCTGGGCACTTACTGGGGCTGTTACGGCAGATGGATGCCGATGCAGAGCATGCGGTGATGATCGGCGACAGCCCGAATGACGTGCAGGTCGCGCTA
The DNA here is from genome assembly GCA_028817685.1 of Rhodospirillaceae bacterium. Classification (GTDB taxonomy): domain Bacteria; phylum Pseudomonadota; class Alphaproteobacteria; order UBA8366. The sequence continues at coordinate 4,730 of JAPPPC010000339.1, read as the reverse complement.
AACGCCGCCGTACCGGTGATAGCGGTCTCTTACGGTTATCGCCGCGTACCCGCAGAAGAAATGGGCGCCGACATCCTGATTGATCATTTCCATCAAGTCCCCGAAGCGCTCCGCCAGCTTGGCTTCGCGCCCGCTTGACAACCCACCGGCACAGCCGTACATCTCGCCTATCCGCACATTAGCGCGGGCGCGTAGCTCAGCGGGAGAGCACCGTCTTCACACGGCGGGGGTCGCTGGTTCAATCCCAGCCGCGCCCACCATTCCTTTTTTCCCTGACGCGATCCGCAAAAAATTGGCGGATAGCTTTTCACGCAATAGTCATCTGCGCTGCGTCGGGCACCAGAATTCCGTGGAACGGGAGGTTGTCAGCCGTGATCGGGCGAAATTTCGTCGCCCATAACTTCGAACGCGATCCTATCCCGGTCCGTATCGTTCAGTTCCGCGAATTCGATGGCCACGCCGAGTTCGAGGTTACGCACCACGACGCCTTTGACCGGTGTCATTTGTTCGATCGAGACATCCACGGGTTCGCCATTCGACAACGGTGAGACATTGAACTGGAGGGGCCCCGACCAACGCGCTCTCAATCCGCCGATCGAAATATCTTCGGTAATGGCGCTCAGCGTCCGGTCTTGCGAACTCACGACTGCTTTACGTTGCAAATCGACGCGATTGTAGCTGCGTTGCTCACTATTCGGCATGGGGCTTCGCCTCCGGCTGTTTCTTCATATGCCTCCCGATTACCAACCAACAGCTAAGAGTTTCCTAACCGACGCCGCGCGTTGTGACGGTCGCGATTAAGCCGGCATACCGTGTCAAAGTCCGTACGTTCGAGAAGTTGTGAACGCGTTTGAGATTTCCTACCGCTTCGTTTTCGGTATCATGCCCTAACAAAGATTTAGGGAGCCTCTCATGCCAAAGATCAGCGGAAAATGCCTATGCGGCAACATCACCTTCAACGCCGATACGGACATCAAGATGATGGCGAACTGCCATTGCGACGATTGCCGTCAGGCGACAGGCGCGGCGTTCGGAACGCTCTTGTTCGTGGCGGAGGATGCGGTCGAGATCAACGGCTCGCCGAAAGCGTTCAAACACACGGCCGATAGTGGGGCCGCCATGCAGAAGCTGTTCTGCCCGGATTGCGGATCGCAGATGTTCGGCAAGAATTCGAACCGCGAAAGCATTTTGAGCGTGCGCGCCGGCGTGGTCGCCGAGAAAGACCTCGTACAGCCGGGTGCGAACGTCTATCTGTCCAGCAAGATTCCCTCGACGCCGGTCGATCCGAACGTCAAGGGCTACGACAAGATGCCGGGCTAGCCCGGCAGGAAATCCAGGACCAGGCGCGCCACCTCTTCGGTTCGCATCTCCAGCACCTCGCGATCGCCCTCTTCGATCGTGGCCGCTTGTGCGTTTGGCATCAACGCGGCGAGGCGCGCTGCCTGCGGCCCCAAATGGGCCTCGGCTTTCGAGGCGACCTCGATCACCAGGCTTGGCGCCGCGACCCGGCGCAGCGCGGCTTCGAAATCGAAACCAAAATTAGCGGCGTAAATTGCAGCGGCGCTGGGTTTCGCTTCGAGCAGGTCGGATATTCGGGCTGCAAGATAACGACGCAGTTCCGACGAGTAGCCGAATTCTGCGATCGCCCGCTTGTCCCACCACAGGCGCGACATGTCCGCGAACATTTCCGTCGCCCATTGCATATGCGCGGCGGCGGCGCTGTCTGCCTCCGCTTCAGCCGTCTTCGACTCGAAAAAGCGGTCGGTGATCGGCCCGAACGCGGCGATCCGCGTCGACTGATCGGCGATCAGGCTGTGCGTCTGTCCGCAAAGAACCAAGCGGTCGACCCGATCCGGCCAATTCGCTGCAATCGCCGCGGCGATCTTGTTGCCAGTATGGAAGCCGAAGAGATGCGCCTGTTCAATCCGCAATTCAGTCATCACAGCGCCCACGCTGCCGCCTAACCGTTCCATCGTTATCCCATCCGGCAACGGATCGGATCGGCCGAAACCCAGCGTATCGACGGCAATGACACGGAACCGTTCGGCCAGGACCGGCATCAAGCGCCAGTAGACACGACTGGACTGCGGCGACGGGTGCAAAAGGATCAGAGCCGGACCGGCTCCCGTTTCCTCGAAGTAGATCCGGCCTTCCGCTGTTTTTGCAAAATCGCGCATCATTTTCCCACTCACCAACCTCCGATCGCTCAGCCTTCAAAATTCAGCCATTGATAGAAGGTAACAGGATTAAGGGTTTGGCAACATGCACACTTTAGCACCTGAAGAATGATCCAGCCTTGCCGGACGGCAGCAATTCGAGACGGACACATGGATTTGAGTTTCGACAAAGAAGGTTTGGCGTGTTCCGCCTTCGACCAAATCGCCGATGCGGTTCTCATCGTCGACAAGACGGGTGCCATTCGGCACGCCAACGCATCCGCGATCCAGCTCTTCGGTTACGACGCAAGCGCGTTTCATGGCCTTCCCATCGAAGTCATTCGGGGACCGGAGCACTCAACGGCGCTGCGCAATCAGATTATCGCTCAGGTGTCGGCCGGGGAAACATGGCGCGGACGCCTCGAGTTTCGAACCAAATCCGGCGCCGTCGGAACCCATGACACGGTGATCTCTCCGTTTCGGGATAGTTCGGGCAGCATTGTCGGGATGGTGAGCTGCAATCGCGATATCTCCGTAGACAATGCACTCGCCGATGAGAACGCTTCAATCCTGGAAGCGGTGCGCAGCAGTAATTTCGGCGTAACCATCGCCGACGCCACCAAACCGGATTTGCCGCTGACATTCGTCAACCGGGCCTTCGAACGCATGACCGGATACGGGTTCCGCGACATCGTCGGACAGAATTGCCGCTTCTTACAGGGGGCGGACACCGACGCGGCCGCCGTTGCAAATATAAGGCGCGCGATCCAGCACGAAGAACCGCTTTCGACGATGCTGTTGAATTACCGGCAAGACGGCACCCGTTTCTGGAACCGGTTGCAGCTCTCGCCGGTGCACGATTTCCGCGGCCAGTTGCAGGCCTATATGAGCGTGCAGATCGACATCACCCACGACATGACAACGCTGACGGTGGAGCGCGAGCGTCAGAAGATGGAGCAACTCGGCCTGCTCGCAAGCGGCATTGCCCACGAACTGAACAATGCCATCCAACCAGCTGTTCTGATGAGCGAGACGATCGGCGACTTTCTGCTCCCGGATCAAACGGAGGCCCAGGGGTGCGCCGAGGTTATCCTGCGCCACAGCATTATCGCCAGAGACATTGTCAACAAGGTGCTGGCATATGCGCGGCATGGCGAAACGGAATCCGTGCAACTGGACCTGTCGGCTCTGCTGCACAGAGTCGTCCAGCTTGCCAAGGGCGTGCTACCCGACACCATCGAACTCCAAACCCATCAATTCGATATGGCTGCAGGGCAAATAATCGAAGCGTCCGAGACGGAGTTCCAGCAGGTCTTCTTGAACCTTCTCCTGAACGCGACCCAAGCGATGCAGCAATCGGGCAAGATCGACATCTCCGTAAGTTGCCTCGAAATTTTACCGGGCTCGGTGGTGAAACCGACGCTCGATAGCGGTTTGTACGTTCGTATCGATGTCGCCGATCAGGGGCCGGGGATTCCCGAAACCGACATCTCGCAGATTTTCGACCCCTTCTTCACGACGAAACCGACCGGCGAAGGGACGGGTCTTGGATTGTCGACCGCTTACGGAATCGTCCGCGATTGGGGTGGTTCGATCACCGCGGAGAACCGAAACGGCGCACTGTTCAGCGTTTATTTACCCGTCACCGTTAGACACGCAGCAGATGCCGCTTGAATGAAGCAGAGGATATAGAGATGGCAAATCTACTATTGATTGAAGATATGAAAGGCGTCCGCGAGTCGCTCACGATGGTGCTGGAAATGGCGGGACACAATGTCACGACCGCCGGGACCGGCAAGGACGGTATTCAGGCGGCACAACAGCAAAATTTCGATTTGGTGATCACCGACATCCTGATGCCCGAAGTCGACGGATCAGAGGTGATCATGGAGCTGAAACAGAATTCAGACAGCAAAACCCCCGTGCTGGGCATGTCCGGAGGCGGTTCGATGGTGTCCGCCAAAGAGGCACTTCGGCTCGCCGATGAGTATGCCGACGAAGTCATGCAGAAACCGTTCTCCCGCGATGAAATTCTGTCCGCGGTCGACCGGTTGACGGCGGCTGCGTAATCGGACGCAGGGAGCAGGAAGAATGAATTTCATGAAGAATATGAAAATCGGCAGCCGTCTATACACGATGCTTGCCGTGCAGTTGGTCGCCCTTCTCGCGGTGGCCGCGGTGGCGGTCGCTACGATGCACAAGATCGGCACCAAACTGACCGATATCGCCGAAGAAGATATTCCGCTGACCGAGATGATTCAGAAAATCACGGTGCACCAGCTGGAGCAGGCGATCCTCGCGGAGCAAGCCATCGCCATCGGTTCTGCCAAGACCGGCAAGGCGATCAATTCGATCGAGGACGTCCGCACGAAATTCGACGCGGTGGCGAAGAAGGTCGACGGCGAAATCCTGAAAGCCGAAGAAATTGCGCAACATGGCATCGAACACGGCCACAGTGTGGAAGTGCGTGAGTAATTCAAGAAGTTCTTCGACAAGCTGAAACAAATCGACGTCGACCAAAAATCCTTCGACGATCACGTCCTTCAAATGATGGACAAGATCGCCAGGGACAAT
>JAPPPC010000260.1 GCA_028817685.1 Rhodospirillaceae bacterium | reverse complement strand
CATCTGCCGAGTTACGGCACCTCGCAGAACCCTGTCGACGGGACGGCACAGGCGATCCGCTCGGTGGGCTATGCCAACCTGTCGAAAATGGTGGCCGCATCGGACGAAGTGGACTCGATCATCGCCATCAGCTCGGCGCGCAACGCGTCGCGCTACGAGGCTGAATTCGATGCCATGGCGCAAGTCGCCCAGGAGACCGAGAAACCGATTTTCTTCAATTCCTACACGATGCCGAAGCCGGAAGGGTTCGAGATCATTGGCCGCGCCGGCTACCCCCTATTCACCAACATGCGGAACTGCGCCCATGTGATTGCCTGTCTGGCCGACTACCGCGCCTTCCGCGAGCGGTTCCTGAAAGCCCCGGAAATTTCGACCACATCGGACCGGCCGGATGCTGCCGCTGGCCTGCTCCAGACCGGTGAAGGGAATTTGACCGAATACCAGGCCAAGGGCGTATTGAAGGCCTATGGCGTCGCGATTCCGGACGAAGCGCTCGCGGCGGACGCGGAGTCGGCGGTCCAGGCCGCAGCGGCGATCGGGGGGCCGGTTGCCCTCAAGGTGCAGTCGCCCGATATCGTGCATAAGACCGAAGCCGGCGCCGTCATGCTCGGCCTGGAAGGTGCCGATGCCGTGCGCGACGGCTTCGAGACCGTGATGGCGAAGGCGCGTGCCTACCGGGACACGGCGCGGATTGACGGTGTGCTGGTGCAGCCCATGGCGCCGGCGGGCCGGGAAATCATCCTCGGCATCAGTCGAGATGAAGCATTCGGCCCGATGCTGATGGTCGGCTTGGGCGGTGTCTATGTCGAAGTGATGCGCGATGTGGTTTTTGCGCCGGTACCGGTGCGCGCCCACGAAGCGGAGGCGATGCTTGAGCGGTTACAGGGCATAGCACTTCTACGCGGTGTGCGCGGCGAAGCGCCCGCGGATATCGGCGCGTTGGTCGATCTCATGGTGACAGTCTCTCGAATTGCCGATGACTGGCGCGATGAGATTGCCGAGATCGATTTGAACCCGGTATTGGTTCATTCGGAAGGTCAGGGCCTGTCGGTTGTCGATGCTTTGATCGTCAAGTCGGATGGAGACTAAACCCCGCGATTTGTGACTTTTTATTAGCGGGCGCGGTCGTTAAGGTGCGCGTGCAATCCGCTCGCCTCGATAGGGGATAAGAGAAGCAAACAAGGCGGATGACTGAACAGGGAGCAGAGCAAGATATGTCGGACAATGTTCTTGAACTCGACGATCTGACAATCCGATTCAAGTTGAAGCGTGGGGATTTGACCGCCGTCAACGGCGTGTCTTTCGCGGTCAAACGCGGCGAGACCTTTGGGCTGGTCGGAGAATCCGGATCGGGGAAAACCGTTACGGCGCGTTCGATCATGCGTCTGATCCCGATGCCGCCGGGAGAGATCCTCAAGGGGAAAGTCCTTTTCGAGGGCGATAGCGTTTACGACAAGTCCGACAATGAGATGCGGGAGATGCGGGGCAAAAAGGTTGCCATGGTCTTCCAGGAACCGATGAGCGCCCTGAACCCGGTCTTCACGGTCGGCAGCCAAATCGGCGATGCCTTGCGCACCAATTTGGGGATGAGCAAGCAGGAAGCCGACGAGCGCGTGGTCGAACTGCTGTCGCTGGTGGGTATCCCTTCGCCCGCATCCCGGCTGGACAGTTACGTGCACGAATTCAGCGGCGGCATGCGCCAGCGGGTCATGCTCGCGATGGCGCTGAGCTGCGATCCGACCTTCCTGATTGCGGACGAACCGACGACCGCGCTGGATGTGACGATTCAGGCGACGATTCTGGAGTTGATCGAAAGCATGATCGACCGTTTCGGCATGTCGCTGATCTTCATCACCCACAATCTCGGTGTCGTGGCGCATGCCTGCGACACCATCGGCGTGATGTACGCCTCGCATATCGTCGAGCTCGCCTCGAAGCAGGAGATTTTCAAGAACCCGCAACACCCCTACACGCAGGGGCTGCTGAATTCGATCCCGCGCCTCGATCATCAGTCGAAATACCTGACGCCGATTAAGGGCTTGGTCTGCAACATGATGAACCCGCCGACGGGCTGCAAGTTCCACCCGCGGTGCGATCACGCGATGGATGTTTGCCGCCAGGAAATCCCTCAGATGAAAGAAGTCGCGCCCGGCCACTTCGCGGCGTGTCATCTGCATAACTGATTGACGAATTGGAAGAACGACAGATGACCGATACTCTTCTCGAAGTCCGTGGTCTGACCAAGCATTTCAAGCTCGACAACGACATCGTGTCGCGCATCGCCGGTAAGACCCGGACCCTTAAGGCCGTCGATGGCATCGATTTCTTTATCAAGCGCGGCGAAACGCTGGGCCTCGTCGGTGAGAGCGGCTGCGGTAAATCGACCACGGCGCGCTTGATCACCAGGCTGGTCGAGCCGAGCGAAGGCGAGGTGATGTTCAAGGGTGAGAACCTGTTGAACTACAACCGCTCGGAAATGCAGGACGTACGCAAGGCCGTGCAATTGGTGTTCCAGGATCCCTACAGTTCCTTGAACCCGCGCAAGACCATCATGCAGATCCTGAGCCGCCCGCTTGAAGTGCATAATCTGGCGAAGTCCTGGTCCGAAAAACGGCGCCGGGTACTGGAGCTGCTGGGTCTCGTGGGGCTGGGCGAGGAGCACGCGGACCGTTATCCGCACGAATTCAGCGGCGGTCAGCGCCAACGGATCGCCATCGCCCGCGCGCTGGCTGTCAGTCCGGAACTGATCATCGGCGATGAGCCGGTCTCCGCGCTGGACGTGTCGATTCAGGCGCAGATTCTGAACCTGTTCCGTGATCTGCAGGAACAGTTCTCGCTGACTTATCTGTTCATCGCCCACGATCTCAGCGTGATCCGCCACATCAGCGACCGTGTCGCCGTCATGTATGTCGGCAAGATTGTGGAAGCCGGTGACGTTGCGGATATCTTCGAACGGCCGAAGCACCCCTATACAAAAGCGCTGCTGGAAGCGGTACCGGAGGCCGATCCGGACAAGCCGCCGCCGCATCTGGTCTTGAAGGGTGAGGTCGCGACACCGATTGATCCGCCGCCGGGGTGCCGTCTGTGCGCCCGCTGTCCGTTGGCAGACGACTATTGCGCCGAAGTGTCGCCGGAACTTAAAGACGACGGTACCGGCCACTATGTGGCGTGCCATAAGGTCTAAAGCGCAGCGGTCGTCGACGGAGTTCCGCTGGTTGGTTTAAAACCCTTACCGCGCAGACAAAAAAACGCCGGTGCAATTCGCACCGGCGTTTTCGTTTTGGGGAACGGCCTTTGGTACAGCCGTTCCCCTGTTTCTTCTCCTACCGTTCCGCCAACCGCGGGTCCAGGATGTCGCGCAGCCCGTCACCGAACAGGTTGAACGCCAGGACCGTGTAGCAGATCGCCAGGCCCGGGAAGACCGCGAGAAGCGGATTTTGCTCCATATGGTCGCGGGCCGAGCTGAGATCGGCGCCCCAGTCAGGCGTTGGCGGCGGCGAACCCAATCCCAGGAAGGACAGCGCCGCGATGATCAGAATGACGAAGCCCAACCGAACCGTCGCATTCACGATCAACGGTGAGATGCAGTTCGGCAGGATCTGACGCATAGCGATATAGAGATTCGCCTCGCCGATCGTGTGTGAGGCTTCGACATATTCCTTTTCCTTCTCGGTCAGCACCGTGCTGCGGACCAGCCTGGCGGCTTCCGGGAAGAAGGCGAAACCGAGTGCGAATATCAATATGAGGTCGTTCCAGAAGCCCTCAAGCTTCCATTCTCGCGCGAGTGTTACGATCAATAGGTATAAGAGGATTCCTGGAAACGCCAATAATCCATCGCATATTCGCATGGCTATGGAATCGGTCCACCCTCCGTAATAGCCCGAGAGCACGCCGTACGGGATACCGATGGCGAGACCGAAGATGACCGCCAGAATCGCGATGGTCACCAGCCGCCGGCCGCCCCAGAGGACGCGGGAATAGATGTCGCGGCCGTACCGGTCGGTCCCCATGATGTGTTCGGCGCTCGGTTTCTGCAGGAACGCCGTGTAGTCGGGCTTGATCGGATTATATTTCGTGAGGACCGGTGTCAGGATCAGGACCGTAAACAGCGCGACGAGCATCATGAAACCGACGAATGCCGTCTTGCTCTTGTACAGCTCCGAAAACGCATCCCCCAAGATGACGCGATACCGCGCCAGCCGCTCGCCAATTGTGGGCGGTTTGATCGCCTCTTCGATCGAGCGGCGTCCGTTTTGAAATTCTGTGCTTGCCATGATCTTGGCCCTCTTAGCCCAACGCCACGCGCGGGTTCAAGACGCGATACAGGAGGTCGACCAGCAGGTTCACCACGACGACGATGATGCCGAGGACGAGAATACCGGCCTGAATGAGCGGGTAATCATGGTCGATGATCGCGAGATAGATGGCTTGACCGATGCCAGGCCAAGCGAAAATGGTTTCCAGCACGACGGTGCCGCCGAGCAGGTTCGCCAGCTGCAGACCGCTGATCGTGATCGTCGGGATCAGGGCGTTCCGCAGCGTATATTTGTAGATGACCTTCGGTTCGGAAAATCCGAGCGACCGCGCCGTATCCACATACTCTTTGTTCATCTCATCCAGCATGCTGGACCGGGTCAGGCGTGTCGTATAGGCCGCCTGCCGGAACCCGACCGCCAGGGCCGGAAGGATGAGGTAGTAAAGACTTTGTCCTAAATCCTCGAATGGACTGACATATCCTGAGGATGGCAACCAACCGAGGTGCAGCGAAAACAGAATGACGCACATAATGGCAAACCAAAACTCAGGAATTGATATTCCTATGAGTGATGTCACCTGCGCCGTGTAGTCCGTTGCCGAGTTTCGTTTGACCGCCGCTATGGATCCTAGAGGCAAGGCGATAATGACCGAAAGTCCGATGCCGACCAGGCCCAGATAGACTGTCGCCGGGATCGATTCGAACAGTTCCACCCCAACCGGGCGGCGGGTAATCAGCGACTTACCGAAGTCGCCTTGGAGCGCTTTGCCCAGCCAGATGCCGTATTGGATGTAGATCGGCTTATCCAGACCGTATTCCTTCATCAAGAAGGCGCGCAGCTCTGGATCTTCTGCTTCCTCGTCGCCGATCAGCGTGTCGATAACGTCGCCGGGCAGCAATTGCACAAAGGAAAAGGTGACGACCGTCAGTACGAACAGTACCGGGATCATCTGCAGGATTCGGTTGATCGTATAAACCAGCATAACTGAATATTCCTAGACGAATTCCGTCAGTTCATCCGGAATTTATGTAACGAAATAAATCCCCCCAAAAGCGTGACCGCGAGGCGCTGATATCGCGCCTCGCGGTCTTGCCTTCGACGTCCGTTACGACATCCAGGCGGCGCGCAGACCCGCACGTTGCGTGCTGTACGGTCCCGGGAACGCCGGCTGATAGCCTTTCAGCTTCTTCACGCCCGCTTGGATCAGCGGGATGTAGTGCGTGTAAAGCATCGGAAGCTCTTCGTTGACGATGTTTTCAACTTCCATGTAGAGCTCGTGACGCTTGCCCTTGTCGAGCGTGTTCTGGGCTTCGAGGATGAGCTTGTCAGCCCGCTCGTTTTTGAAGCCCGTGCGCAGCTTGGTCGAACCCGCTTCGGAGTAAACCGAACGGCCGTACCAGGCGTCCGGATCCGGACGGTAGCTGTTGGCGCTCGAGTCGAGGTGGAATTCACCCTTCCGCCACTTCGCCTTGAGGACGGAGTACGGGTGGATTTCGTGCTTCACGTTGAGGCCGACTTCCGACAACATCGCGTGCACGATTTCACCGGTCTGATGCATGTACGCATAGGCGTCACGCGACAGCAGGATGATCGGCTCGCCCTGCGCGCCGGCTTTCTTGATCAGGAAGCGGGCTTTGTCGGGATCGAACTCGTAACGGCGCTTGATTTCCGGCATGTACCACGGGCTGACGTCGCTGTAGAACGCCGGCGCCGGGGAACTGACACCGTTGAAGACCGCCTGATGGACGGCTTCATGGTTGACGGCATGGGCCGCCGCCTGACGCAGCAGCTTGCCATGCGGGTTCTTCGGCGAGAACGGGCCGTTTTTCCAGTTGAACCCGATATAACC
>JAPPPC010000711.1:2059-6118 GCA_028817685.1 Rhodospirillaceae bacterium | reverse complement strand
CGGCGGCGGTGCCGGAAAGGGCCGTATGGGCCGGTACCCGTTCGACCTCGCCGGCGCCAACCACGCCACCGTTCGATTTCATGATCAGCAACGGGGCATTGGCGCCCTCGGACTCCAACCGCTCCGCCAACTGGCCGACATAGTGCGAGACAGCCGGCATCACATAGACGTTGAGTACGGTCGCAATGCTTCGCTCATATTCACGAAAGACTCGCAGTACGTCGGAGGACAGCGACACCAGCGCGTCCGGATGCTCTTCACGGACGATCTCGCCCGCCCGGGCTTCGTGACGCGGATCCACGAAACTGTTGAGAAAGCAAATGGCGACGGCGTTGACGTCGCGCTCCCGGAACCGGCGGGCGGCGGCGCGCACCGCCGTCTCGTCCAGCTCGACAAGCGTGTTGCCGTCGATGTCGAGACGCTCCGGGATTTCCAGAATCCGCTCCGGCGGGACAGGTCGTTCCGGCTTGATCCAGGCGAAGAGATTGGCGCGCCGCGGGATATCCTGCCGGCCGATCGCCAGCACATGCTTGAACCCCGCTGTGGTCAGGAGCCCGACTGTCGCGCCCTTGCCTTCGAGGATCAGGTTGGTCGCGACGGTCGTGCCGTGGAAGACCTGGGCGAGATCCGCGGGTGAGAGTGCGGCCTGTTCCAACGCGGCCGCAATACCGTTCATGAACCCGGTAGATGGGTTTTCCGGGGTCGATGGTGTCTTGGCTGTCCACATCCGGCCGTCGTCGCGGTCGAACAGGGTGACGTCGGTGAAGGTTCCGCCGGTGTCGATTGCCACCGCATAACGCATGTCGCTCATTCCAGAATGTCCCGATAGCCGTAGCGGTGGAACATGCCGCCGACGGTCGGCCGGTCGGCGCGACGCGCCTTGGTCGCCGCCGCATCGACGGCTTCACCGTCCGCGTCCAGGACAACGCCGTAGTCCCGTTCTGCGGAATCGCGGCTGACATAACCGCCCAGCACATCCTTGAGGACGCGTTCCGGGTCGCGGTCGAAGGGGTGGCCCCATCCGCCGCCGCCGCCGGTTTCCAGCCGCAAAATTTCACCGCGCTTCACGACATTGCCGTCGCTGAACGGATCGAGCTCTCGCTCCTGTGGCGTGCCGGGATTGACCACGGCGCGTCCGGGTCCGCCATTGTGACCGCCATGCACGCCCCAGGGCGGTTTCTCGGCGCCATCGATGCGGATAGAGAAGGTTGCTTCCTCGGCCAACAGCTCGATTTCGCGGACCACGCCGCAACCGCCCCGCCATTGCCCCGCGCCGCCGGAATCGCAACGGATGCCGTAGGACCGCAGCCGTGCGGGATAGGACATCTCCACCATCTCCGCCGGGTAGTTCTCCTGCGCCACGTAGTAAACGGCGTCTATCCCGTCCGAATCCGGCCGCCCGCCATAGCCGACGCCAATCCCGTCGGTCAGTAGGAAAGGTTCGCCATCGTCGGCGATACCGCGTGCGAAAATGATCACATAGGCGCAGTTCGCTGCCGTCGCCTGGCCGCCCGCCGCGTTGACCAGCCCCTGGCTGCCGCTCAGCAGCTTCATCATGGTCAGGCCGCGCTGCCCCAGCGGCGCCGGCCAGCGCGGCTGCAATACGCTGCCCTCGCGCAGGACGACATTGTCGATCGCCCGGCCCGCGCCGGAATTAAGCAGCAGTGTCGGGTCGCCGGCCAGAAGATGCATGGACATCATGGCGCGCGGCACTGCCGGGTTGAGCAGATAGTTGATCGGCCCCGGCGCCTGGTCGTCGCTGTCGGAGTAGTCGAGCACGACGCCGTTGTCGTCGACGCTCAGCTCCATATGGATCCGGTACGGGCCATTGCCTTGACCGTCATGATCAATTGAATCGGAGAACTGATAGCGGCCCGGCGCAAAGGTGTTGCGCAGCCGCTCGGTCGCAACCCTTTCCGAACGTTCGGAAAGCTGCCGGAACGCGTCGGTAATCACCGCGGGTCCGAACCGCTCCGCCAGTTCCACGATACGGCGCTCGCCCAGGCGGACCGCGGCGAAACAAGCGCGCGTATCGCCCTGACAGATGTCCGGGAACCGCGAGTTGCGAAAGAAGACTCGCAGCAGATCCTCGTTCACCACGCCGTCGCGGGCGAGCCGTACCGGCGGAACGATGATGCCTTCCTGGAAGATGTCGGTGCAGTCAGGCGAAATGGATCCCGGTCGCATGCCGCCGATATCGGCGAAATGCGCCCAGCTTTGCGCGAACGCGATCAGTTCGCCGTCGACATAGACCGGCGAGACGAAGACCTGGTCCGGGGAGTGCGATACGGAGCCGGCGGAACCGTAGCAGTCATTGTACCAATACAGGTCGCCGGGTTGCATTTCGGCGGCGGGATAGTGCTCGAACAGCGGCCGGATCGGGTCGCCGAAGGTGGGACGGTAGGCGCCGACGATCATGTCGCCCGCTGCGTCGAACAGAGCGACGAAAAAGTCCTTCTTCTCGCGGATGAAGGCGGACATGGCGGTGCGCTCGATCAGCGCTTCCATCTCATTCTGGCTCGCCCGCAAGGCGCCCCGCACCACCTCCAGCGTAACCGCGTCGCAAATCGGCGCTTCTTTCAGATCGACATTCATGCCGTCTTCCACCCCTTCAGATAATCGCTGTGCGCCGCAATGTGCGCGGCGCGTCCGGGTCGAACGCGGTCCGTGCATGCTGCAGCACCTGATTGTCCCAGAGAATAAGGTCGCCGGGATTCCACCGATGATGATAGGTCAGCGCATCGTCGTAAAGGTATCCGCGAATTTCATCGATAAGGGCCCGGCTTTCCTTATCCGGCAGGCCTTCGATACCCAACGTCGTGATCCGGTTGACCCAAATGGCGCGCTCCCCGGTGTCGGGATCCACGCGCGTCAAGGGATGGATCCAGCTTGGACGATCTTCCGATGACTCAACGACGTTCCAGTCCTTGGTCGTCTGCGCGTCGTAATCGCGGGCGTGTCTGCAGTGCAGGCCGTTGATGCGGCTTTTCAAACTGTCGGGCATCTTTCGATACGTGGCCTCGGTATCGACGAACTTGGTGCCGCCGCCGGACGCCGGGATTTCCACGGCATAGAGAATGAGAGCCGTCAAGGGGTGTTCGAGGAACAGCTGATCCATATGAAAATCGAGTTCTCCCTTACCGAAGATGCCGTCCGGTCTGGCATTGGAAACGAACTGATTGTCGGCGCTCGCGATTGTTTCCTTGTTCCGTTCGCGCTGACTCGTCTCACCGAACAGGCGTGCGAAATTGGCTTGCCCGGCGTCGCTAAGGTTTGGGTCGTGCAGCAAAAGCAGGCGATGCTCAGCAAAGAGCGCACGAAGCGTGTCGGCGTTGTCGGCTTCGATCGGTTGCGAGAGGTCGAGACCTGAAATTTCGACCCCGAAGGAGGGCATTAAAGCCCGTGTTTCAATTCTTCCCGTCACAGCTGCTATCCGTTCGCAGTGATGATCGGGGTGCGCCGCAAGGTTCGCGGCGCGGCTTCGTCGAACGGTTCCCGCGCATGTTGCAGCAGGCGGTTGTTCCAGATCAGCAAATCGCCCGCTTGCCAATGGTGCCGGTAGATGCAGGCGTCATTGTTCAAATAGCCGCGGACTTCGGCGATTAGCGATTTCGATTCCGCTGGAGGGAGCTCATTGACCCGGATCGTAGTCAAACGGTTCACCCAGATCGCCCGGTCACCGGTCTCCGGATCGGTATAGATCATGGGATGATTTGCGCGCGGCGATCCGGGCGTGGCGGTTTCCGGGTCTTGGAAATCGGCATAAGCGCCCTTGAAGTCGTAGAGGTGCATGCAGGATTTGTCCGCGAGCCGTCGTTTCAGGTCGTCCGGCAAGCTGTTGTAGACCTTCACCGTGTCGCAGAAACCCGTCACGCTGCCGCTCTCCGGAATCTCGATCGCGTAAAGGATCAGCGCCTTAAGCGGATCGTCCTGAAAAAGCTGGTCGCAATGAAATTCGAGCTCACCCAGCCCCAGTATGCCGTCGTCTCGTTCGTTGGAGACGTATTGCGTATCGACGTCTTTGCTGAGACCGACGTCGTAATCTTGGCGGATCTGTAT
>JAPPPC010000711.1:0-2049 GCA_028817685.1 Rhodospirillaceae bacterium | reverse complement strand
CTGTATGTCGCCAAAGACACGCGCGAACGCGGCCTGCGACTCCGGCGTAACGTTCGGGTCGCGGATCAGCAGCAAACGATAGGTGCGATAGGCGTCCTGCAGGGCTGCGATCGTGACGGCGTCGAGTGACTTCGACAGATCGATACCGCTTATCTCCGCGCCCAATGCAGAATCCAAAGGTTCAACACGCAAAGCATCGGTTGCCAGGGGTTGCGCGGTCTGCATGGCTAGATCTCCAGCGGGGGGCGTGTTTCCTCGCCCGGTAAAAGTGTCGCGTTTCCATCGGCGATGAAGCGAGCGACGAGGTTGAGGCTCTGCATCGGTATGAAGTGCGTAAATTTCGGCAAATAAACATCCCGTCCGTTCGGGAACTGATCAGCCAGCAACTCCCAGGTCGGCGATTTCAAGAAATTGGTTGTCTTCCACTCTTCCGCGCTGCGCTCCTGCGCCCGCAAGACGGTCACCGGGATGGTGATTTCGGGCAGTAGGTGGTGGATTTTGCCGTGCCGTTGAAAATAGTAGACCGAAGCTTCCACCAGCGGCGTACAGGCCAACTCGTACCCGGTTCCTGATTCAGAAGGCATTAAGCCGAAGCGGCAGTAATCCTCCAGGACTGCCGGCTGCCAGAGCGAATAGGGCGGTCGGTCCTTGAAATGATCCCGCATGGCCTGCCAGGAGTCGAATGCCGACCGGCGGGCGGCGATGGGATGCTCGTGCGGCCCGTCGAAATTGGCGTGCCGGTCATGTTCGTAAACGATTGGTGGGCTGATGACGGGGTCGACCAGCAGGAGGCGTTTGAAGACTGTCGGCATGTCGTAAGCGACCTGCGTCATGCAGTGCGCGCCCATCGAATGGCCGACACCGATGGCATCCCGCAGCGCCAGGCTGTCGATCAGTTCACCCAGATCGGTTGCGATCGAACGCCAGGCGTCGATCGGTTCCGAGAAAGGGCTGCGGCCGTGCCCGCGGAGTTCGACCGCTATGATGCGGTAGCCCTCCGGCAGGGCGGAGATCGTCTTGTCCCAGACCCGGGCGTGAAAACCGGTGGCGTGTGCGAGGACGATCACCGGCGCGCCGGCGTCCCCCCATTCGAAATAGGAGAGCTGCGCTGCGGTGGCATCGAAGAAATGATGGGTCGGCGGATTGCTCACTAGTGCGATACATCCCCGACGATGGTGATCCGGTGACCGTAGCGGCGGACGCCCGAATAGTCGTTCAGCGCGTAGTGCTGCGCGCACCGATTGTCCCAGAACGCAACCGAGCCGACATCCCATCGGAAGCGGCAGGTGAATTCCGGTCTCGACGCGTGCGCGTAGAGATATTCCAGCAAGGGTGCGCTTTCCGCTTCCGTCATGCCGTCGAAACGGATTGTGTAGGGCCGGTGTACGAACAGGCATTTGCGGCCGGTCTGTGGGTGGGTTCGAACGACCGGATGGACCGCTTCGTAGCTGGGCCGTTTGTCCGCATCGGGGTGAACTTTCATCGACCGGCCCTTGTTGCGCTGTCCCAAGGTGCCGTCGGAATAGACCGCACGCAGGGAGGACAGCATCTCTTGCATGCCGGGCGACAGCGCGTCATAGGCGGCATATTGGTTGGCGAACATCGTATCGCCGCCATAGTCCGGGCATTCGATCATGTACAGGACCGAACCAAGCGCGGGCCGTTCCATGAAGCTCTCGTCACAATGCCAAAGATTGCCCACGATCCCGGTGGCGTCCGGCTCCTTGACGATTTCCAGGATCTCTGGATGGCCATCGATCGGCTGATACTGGTCGCTGACCCGCAATTCACCGAAGCGGCGTCCGAAGGCTTTTTGTTGCTCCGGTGTCAGCGTCTGGTCGCGGAAGAAGATAACCTGATGGTCGAGCAGCGCACGTTCCACCGTCTGGAACGTCCCATCATCCATCGGTTGCGACAGGTCGACACCGTCGATCTCGGCGCCGCAAGCGCCGGCGATGGGATTTACGGCTATATCGTTACGCATTTTGTGTCACCACCTCCAAGCTTACAGATACGCGCCGTCGACCGGCAATCCCACCCCGGAAACGT
>JAPPPC010000858.1 GCA_028817685.1 Rhodospirillaceae bacterium | reverse complement strand
AGCCATGTGTGGATGGCTCCCCGTTGGCAAGGGATTTATTGACGGTGATGCATCGCTGGTCGGTGCTGCCATGTGTCCGGCCTGTTTGCGCGGCACTTAAATTGGGCCGCTGGCCATAATGCTTTCCGCAGATCAGGTTCCGGTCAAAGTCACGCAGTCGTAAAACAGCACTGGCTAAAGTGGAGTGTCCTGATCTTCGGGTCGACCGGCTTGGGTGCATTATTCCGTCACTTGCCCTTTCCAACCTCGTGAGCGCGAGAGTTGCTCGCGCGTATCTCAAACGGCCTGCGGCACAGGCTCCTTGTAGACTGTTCCCTGCGTCATCATCGCCCAGGCGGTGCGGGCGATCTTGTTGGCCAACGCGATGGCGGCGATTTTTGTGGATCGACGTTCGAGCAGCTTTGTGAGCCACGGCCTGCGCGTGTAGCCGGCCTGTTTGGCCCGCCGGATGACCGAGAGGGCACCGGCCACCAGCAACATGCGCAGGTATCGATTGCCTGCCTTGGAGATATGGCCGAGACGGTCCTTGCCGCCGGTTGAGTTCTGTTTCGGCACCAACCCGATCCACGCTGCCAGGTCGCGGCCTGACTTGAAGACATGCGGGTCGGGAACCGTGGCCACGAGAGCGCTTGCAATCAGAGGGCCGACGCCGGGAATGTCGTCGAGCCGCCGACTGACCTCGCTTGCGCGATGGCACGCGAGGATGCGCCGGTCCGCCTCGAGTATCTGGCGCTTCACCAGGTCTAGCTGAGCGCGTAAGGCCAACAGACACTCGCGTGCTTCCGGCGGAACTCGATCATCGCCGCCATCCTCAATGACCTTCACCAGCCGCTCCACCCCGAGACGGCCAATGCCGGCGACAATACCGAACTCCGCCATATGGGCGCGCAGCGCGTTGATCAGGGTTGTGCGCTGCTTGATAAACAGATGGCGGGTCCGATGCAGCATCAGAACCGATTGCTGCTCCGGCGTCTTGATCGTAACGAACCGCATCGTCGGCCGCGTCACCGCCTCGCAGATCGCTTCCGCATCCGCCGCATCGTTCTTGTTTCGATTTACATACGGCTTCACGTAGCGTGGCGGCATCAGCTTCACTTCATGCCCGAGCGCCGCGATCTCCCGTGCCCAGTGATGCGAGGTCGCACAAGCCTCCATCCCAACTAGGCAAGAGGGTTGCTTCCTGAAGAAGGGCAACACCTGACCCCGCCTCAACTGACGCCGGACGACAACCGCACCCTCAGCGTCAACGCCATGCACCTGAAATACGTTCTTCGCAAGATCGACACCGATCGTGATAGCTTCCTTCATGGATGGCTCCTATTTTCCCGTGGTTCCCAAAACCACAAATCTGGCACCTAGATGCCTCGGGTGGGAGCCATCCACCGCATCAAAGCCGGTGGCGACTTATCCTTCCGCCGACACGATCAAAGGCTCCAGCGCTGCACGGATCGGCTGCGGGATCGATTTAGGACGGCGGCTTTCCCGGTCGATCCAGACATGCACGAAGTGTCCGTACGCGGCAGGCTCCTCGTCGCCCCGCCGGAACAGTGCGATCTCGTATCGCACGCTGCTATTGCCAAGCCGAGCAACCTTGATGCCAGCGTCGATTGTGTCCGGAAAGCCGAGTTCTTTTCGAAACTGGCACTGCGATTCTACGATCACGCCGATGACCGGCGATTGCTGGGATTTCAGCCCGCCTTCGCGGACCAGAAAGTCCGTAACCGCAGTGTCGAATTAGGAATAGTAGACGACATTGTTGACGTGGCCATAGGCGTCTAAATCCTGCCACCTGGTCTCGATCGTCAGAAAATGCGGGAAATCGCCCCGCGCCGGGACGGCTTCTTCGCTCAAACCGTACCCTCGCCCAGAAAATCGATAAGCGCGTCAAGCGTCGCACCCGGCGCTTCCACCATCATCATGTGGCCGGAATCCGGCAACACGACCTGCCGTGCATCCGCAATAGCGCCGGTTAAGGGTAACGCCGCCTTGACCGGCGTCATCTTGTCCTGACCGCCCAGAAGCAGCAGCGTGCGGCATTGCACGCCTGCCGCGGCGTCCAACGCCGACTTGTAGGCATCCGCCGCCGCCAGGTCGGTGCCCAACACACCGGGGCGCGCGCGCTCCAGCAGCCTCGTACCGGCCTGGATGAGCCATATGCCCGACGCGATATTCCCGCCCTGATGCGCCCGTGCGCCATGACCCCACCCGGCGATCATGTCGATCGCCATGTGGTCGTTGGCCGTGGCTGCGTTGAGCAGGTCGGGATGCACCGGCCTCTTTGCCGCGACACCCAGTAGCGCGAGGCCCTGCACCTTGTCCGGATGACGGGAAGCTGCCTCCAGCGACGCCACGGCGCCCATCGAGTGCCCGACAAGCGTGGCGCCCGCCGCGCCGACACTGTCGATGGCATCGGCGATCCAGTCCGCCTGTTTGGCGACATCGTCGATGGGATCGCCGGCGCTGTTGCCATGTCCCGGCAAGTCAACGGCGAGAACGGCGTGGCCATGGTGCGCGAAGTAGCGGGTCTGCTGCTGCCACACGCTGTGATCCATGCCCGCGCCATGGACGAACAGCAACACCGGCAATTCCGGATCGAAAGACTTACCGCCCGTCGCCGCGAAAACGCTGTGGCCCTGTACCGAAAATTCCATGACCTATACCCTCCCCGCGGCGCGCAGAGCGCGGCTCAGATCGCCCATCAAGTCCTCCGGATCTTCCAGGCCCACGGACATCCGGATCATGTCCTCGCCAATGCCAGCCGCTTCCAACTGTTCGGCATTCATTTGCTGATGCGTCGTGCTGGCCGGATGCAGGATCAGGGACTTGGCATCGCCGACATTCGCGAGATGCGAGAACACCTCGAGCGTTTCGATGAATTTCGCCCCGGCGGCGCGGCCGCCCTTCACGCCGAAGCTCACCATCGAGCCGGCGCCCTTCGGCAGATATTTGTCGACCAAAGCCCGGTCCGGATGCTGCGGCAGCGTCGGATAGTTGATCCACGAGACCATCTCATGATCATCGAGGAAGGCGACGATTTTTTCGGCATTCGCCACATGCTTTTCGATCCGCACCGGCAGCGTCTCCACGCCCTGGATGATGTAGAAGGCGTTTGCCGGGCTCATGCAGGCACCGAAATCGCGCAACCCTTCCGACCGCGCCCGCATGACGAAGGCCGCGGGGCCGAACTCCTCGGTGAAGACGATGCCGTGATAGCCCTCATAGGGTTCCGTCATCTGCGGGAACCGGCCTGACGCGGCCCAATCGAAATGGCCGCCATCGATCAACACACCACCGATCGCGACGCCATGTCCGCCAAGCCATTTTGTCGCCGAATGCATGACGATGTCCGCGCCATGTTCGATGGGCCGGCACAGGACGGGCGGCGTGAAGGTCGAGTCGATCATCAATGGGAGCCCCGCCTCGTGCGCGATGCCCGCGACCGTCTCGACATCCAGAACCTCCAGGCCGGGATTGCCAATCACTTCGCCGAACACAAGACGCGTTTCCGGTCGGATCGCCTTTCTGAAGGCATCCGGATCGCGCGGATCGACCAGGGTCGTGGTGATGCCGAAGCGCGGCAGGGTATGGGCGAACATATTGATCGAGCCGCCATACAACGACGCCGACGCAACGATATGACTGCCGGCATCCATCAAGGTCGCGATCGCCAGATGCAGCGCGGCCTGCCCGCTGGCCGTACAGATCGCACCGACACCGCCATCTAACGCCGCGAGACGTTCCTCCAGCACGGCCACGGTCGGATTCGATATCCGCGAATAGATGTGCCCGGCCCGCTCCAAATTGAACAGCGCGGCGGCGTGGTCCGTATCGTCGAAGACGTAGGAGGTGGTTTGATAGATCGGAACGGCCCGCGCGCCCGTGACGGGATCCGGCTGTTGCCCCGCATGCAGCGCCAAGGTCGAGAACTTCAAGAAATCAGGACTCACCATAGCGGTGCTCCCCCTGTCCGTTAGCGGAAACCGCGATTCATGCGGCCAAAAAAAAATGGGCCGCCTGTTACCGGCGGTCCCATGATGATTTGCTTGCCTGTCCAACTTGAACTCGGCTCGAATTTTAGTCGCCGCCGGTTTCCAGGTCAAAGGGAATCCATTGAGAGACAAAAGAAATGGCCCCCTCCGAGGAGGGGGCCGGTCGGTGTTTGACCTCGATCGTGCGTTGCGTACTGAACTTACGCTGCGCGCAGATTTTTGAGGAAATTGTTAACCGTTTCGCGCAGGGTATCCGCTTGGGATGTCAGTTCATTCGAGGCGGAGAGTACCGAGTCCGCGGCGCGGCCGGTTTCCTCTGTCGCCTGGTTGACGCCCAGGATATTGGTGCTGACCTCCTGCGTGCCCTGCGCCGCCTGCTGCACGTTGCTGGCGATCTCCCCAGTAGCCGCGTCCTGCTGGGTTACCGCTTCGGCAACCGAAGAGGCGACAACACTGACGTCTTCGATCTCGTGCTGGATCTGAGAGATCGCTTCCGACGTTTCCTTGACGACCGACTGCACATTACCGATCTGCTGGGCGATTTCTTCGGTCGCCGTGGCTGTCTGGCTCGCCAGCGACTTGACCTCGGTGGCGACGACGGCAAAGCCCTTGCCGGCTTCGCCCGCACGCGCCGCCTCGATGGTCGCGTTGAGCGCCAGCAGGTTCGTCTGCGCCGCGATATCGTTGATCAAATCGATCACTTCGCCGATACGGGCTGCGGCCTGCGACAAGTTCTCGACGGTCTTCGTCGCGCCGCTGGACTTGGTGACCGCACTCTGAACCTTACGGTCCGCATCGTCGATCTGGCGGCTGATCTCCTTGATCGATGCGCCGAGCTCTTCCGCCGCACCGGCAACGGTCTGCACATTGCTCGTCGCCTCTTCGGAGGCCGCGGCAACGGCGGACGCCTGCTTGGTCGTCTGATCCGTCGTCGCGGACATGCTCTGAACCGATTTCTGCAGGCCGCCGGCCGTATTGACCACGTGCTCGACGACGTCCTTGATGCTGCCCTCCAGATCGTCGGCAAGTGCGGCCATGTCTTCCTTGCGCTGTGCGTCGGCTTGATCGCGCAGCTTCTGGCGCTCCGCCGACGCCTGCTGCGCCTCGATAGTGACTTCGCGCAGCGACTTGTAGGCTTCAATCACACGGCCGATCTCATCGCGACTCCGGACTTCAAGTTCCACGGAAGTGTCACCCGACGCAAGCGTATCCAGGGCGCCAACGACCCGCACCAGTGGCTTGACCACATAGCGGTTCGCAAAAAGCTGCGCGCCAATTTGTCCGATGATCGCGCCCGCGACGGTGATGCCGATCAACAACCACAGCGCGTCCTTTTCATGCGCCTCGGCTGCCTTGGCCGCTTTTACCGTAAAGGATTCGATTTCGAACAACAGCTCTTCAAGCGACGTGACGAGCTTCTTTTCTTCTTCCTCGATTGCCGGTTCCAGCGAATACGCTTTTGACGCGTTACCCGCCAGAAACAGATCGAAGATTTCATACGCGTGCTTGTCGAAGGAGGCATGCAGGGTTTTGACCGCGGTCAAACCCGTCAGCATCTTCTCGAACTCTTCTTTCTCATACGCGGTTTCCGCGGTTTGCAGCGCGGTTTCGGCGATCTTCACGCCTTCCTCGATTTCAGCGGTGACTTTATCACCCAAAGCCCTGAAGCCATCTGTCGTCTTGGAGAATTTCTCCTTGGCCGAGGTCAGATGCGCGGCATCCTCTCCGTAGCGCAAGGCGCGCTCCAACAAAACGGCCTGTTCGATCTGATGGGTTGTCACCTTCGACAGGATCTCGATCATCGGGACATCGCGCTCGGCGATCCCAGTTATTTCCTGACCGACACGGAACATTTGGTAAGCAGCGGTTCCCGCCACTCCGACCATTAGAAATACCATCAGCGTCACGATCACACCGATTTTTTTCCTGACACTCATATCGGCCATCAAGCCATTGCCCTTGTTCTTCTTACTCATCAGATACCTCTACAGGTCGTCGTTTTCCGCGAGATGGCTTTTCGCCCCCTCACCGCCTTCGCTTCGAACCGCATTAACTGACCTATCGGTAAAATTACTCTTAATTTTCACTAAGCCTTTCCGTAAACAATGTCATTAACTAAATAAAATATAGCGAA
>JAPPPC010000697.1 GCA_028817685.1 Rhodospirillaceae bacterium | reverse complement strand
GCAAAACCCCATTGTCGTGATGAACCGGCCCGGCGGTGTGGGCGGTCTGCAGTTGGACGATGACGCGTTCTTCCGGTCGGAAGTGTTTGAATAGATCGGGCGCAGGAATCCCGATTTATGTCGGCGGCAGCGTCTCCTGCAGGGAGCGCCGTTCGCTCATCCGGTCGATCCAGGCGGCCAGGTCTGTGTTGCCGGCGCGCCAGTCGAAGGTCGTGTTCGGATAACCGTTCGGCCGGTGCAGGGTGCAGGCCAAGGTGAGCTGCGCCAGGTCGAGCGGGCCGTCGAAAGCGCCGTCGGCGATCAGCTGGTCGAACACGCCGGCGAGCCGCAGGGCGCGACGCGTTTCATGCGCGACGATGTCCGGCGATTGTTCGTTCGCCGGCCGGCGGACCTCGCGGACCCAGACGGCGATGCCGTCCAGCATGCTGCGCACCCGTGCCTCCAGATGCTTCGCCTCCCAGCTGTCCAGCGGCGCGAGGGCTGGCGGATCTTCCAGCGAGTCGATGTACTCGCAGATCAGTTTCGTGTCCTCGAGGAAGCGCCCGTCCTCGAACACCAGGGTTGGCACCCGGCCGGACGGGTTATGGTCCAGTACCGGCGTGTCCAGGGTGCGGGTCACCGTGGGCACCAGTTCGATCTTGTCCTCGTAGCCCTTCTCGATGATCAGCGCCCGGGCGATGCGGCCATAGGGCGATGTCAGCGTCGTGAAGAGCCGCATTACAGCACGACTTCGATGAGGTAGGGGCTGGTCGAGGCCAGCCCGGCGGTGAGCGCCTTGGCGAAGCCTTCGCAATCGGTGACCTTCGTCGCCTCGACACCCATGCCGTTCGCCATCTTCACCCAGTCGAGGTCCGGCCGGCCCAGGTCGAGCATATCGAGCGCCTTGCGGCCTGGATTTTCCGCGCCGACATTGGCCAGTTCGCCTTGCAGAATACGGTAGGCGCGGTTGGCGAAGACGATGGTCGTGACGTCCAGATCGTAGCGCGCTTGGGTCCACAACGCCTGCAGCGTGTACATGCCGCTGCCGTCGCCTTCCAGACAGATCACCTTGCGGTCGGGACAGGCCACCGAAGCACCCGTGGCGAGCGGCATGCCGAGTCCGATCGAGCCGCCCATATTGTTCAGCCAATCATGCGGTGGCGCGCCGGCGGTCAGCGGGTAGAAGCCGCGCCCGGTGGTCACGGATTCGTCCGCGATGATCGCGCCCTCCGGCATCAGATTGCCCAGCACGGCCGCGATCGTGTCCGGGTCCAGCGCGCCGCTCGGCATGTCGGGCTTGAAGGTCTCTTGCGTCGCCGCGCTGCCCTCCTTCGCGCCGACCGCGTCCGCGACCCGCTCCAGCGCGTCGATCATGTCCTCGTCCAGCTCGGCCAGCCGGTGGATCTGGCAGCCTTCCGGGTGCAACTCGCTCGGCTGGTTGGGATAGGCGAAGAAGGCGATCGGCGGCTTGGCCCCGATCAGGATGATGTGTTCGTAAGGGGACAGCACGTCGAGCGCTTGGGGCACCGGATAGGGTACCCGGTTCAGGGGCACGATACCGGCGCCGCGCTGCAGCCGCTGGTTGGAGCCTTGCGCCATCAGCTTCGCGCCTGTCGTCGACGCGATACGACCGGCCAGATTCAGCCCGTATTCGTAGAGCGATTGGCCGGTCATCATCAGCAAGGTCGGCGCGCCCGACTTCAGCACTGCGACGGCGTTTTCGACCGCCTTCTCGTCGACCTTTGCCCGACCCGGTGCGGTCGGTGTGTCGGCGACGGCATCGGCGTCGTCCCACGCGGTGTTGGCCGGCAGGATCAGCGAGGCAATCTGGCCCGGCGGCTGGTTTGCCGCCGCGATCGCCAAAGCGCCGTCGGCAGCGATCGACTTCGCATCCGGCGAGGTCTTGACCCAGTGCGACACCGGGCCTGCGATGCCTTCGATATCGGCGGTCAGCGGTGCGTCATATTCGACATGGTAGGTCGCGTGCTCGCCGATGATGTTGACCATCGGCGAATTGGCCTTCTTGGCGTTGTGCAGGTTGGCGACCGCATTGCCGAGACCCGGCCCCAGATGCAGCAGGGTCGAGGCCGGCGTGCCGGTCATCCGCGCGTAACCGTCCGCGGCACCCGAGGCGACGCCTTCGAACAGGCACAGAAAGCAGTTCATGCCGTCGACCTTGTCCAGCGCGGCGACGAAATGCATTTCCGAGGTCCCGGGGTTTGTGAAGCAGACATCGACCCCGCCCTTGACCATCGTCCGCACGAGACTTTCCGCACCGTTCATCTTTTTCGCTCCTTTGAAAATGGCGTGCCGGCCGGCACGGCTAACCAATTGCATCGTGAGCCCTGACGTGTCAAACCGGCAATCCGGATTGTGATGTTTTAGGGAGCCTCGATGGGCGATTGGCTGACGATCCATGTCGGCGCGCTGGTGCTGGTCGCCGTAATTTTCGGCGGCATGATATTTTTCATGGCGCTGTTCGCGCCGGCCGTGTTTCGATTCTTGCCGCGCGAAACCGCGGCCCCTTTCATGCGCCAGCTATTCCCCGTCTATTTTCGCGTGATGGGGATCGTGACCGTCCTCCCCACATTGCGTCTGCTGGGCTTTCCGAGCTACCGGCCCGAAGCGCTGACCCTGCTTGCCGTCGCCGCGGTCTTCTTCGCGCAGCGCTACGCTTTGCTGCCGTTGTTGAACCGCCGGCGCGAGGCGGGCGACGAAATGGGCGCCAAGGCGCTGCACAAGCTCAGTGTCGTCATCCATCTGCTGCAATGGGCCGCCGTCGCCGTGACCCTGGTGCGGCTCACGGCGTGACCGGCCCGGGTCTGATTATCGCCGCGCCGGCCAGCGGTTCCGGCAAGACGATCGTGACCCTCGCGCTGCTGCGCGCCTTTCGCCGGGCCGGTATTGCCGTAGCTTCCGCGAAGGCGGGGCCCGACTATATCGACCCCGCCTTCCATGCGGCGGCGTCCGGGGCGGATTGCATCAATCTCGACTGTTGGGGGATGCGGCCGGCGACCCTGTCGGCGTTGGCCGGTACGCTGAGCGACGGGGCGGCGCTCGTACTCTGCGAAGGCGTGATGGGGCTGTTTGACGGGGCGACGGACGGCACCGGATCGACTGCGGACCTGTCTGCGCGAACCGGTTGGCCCGTCCTGCTGGTGCTGGATGTGCGCGGACAGGCGGCGTCGGCCGCCGCCGTCTATGACGGGTTCGCCCGGCATCGCGATGGCGTGAACCTGGTCGGTGTGATCTGCAACCGAGTCGGCGGCCCAGGACATGAACGGACGCTGCGCGAAGCGTTTGCCGTGCTGGACAGGCCGCCCGCTTTCCTCGGCTTCCTGCCCCGCGACCCGGCCTTCGTCCTGCCCGAACGGCATCTGGGATTGGTGCAGGCGCGCGAGCACACGGCGCTCGATGCGTTTCTCGAGAACGCCGCGGCGTTTGTCTCAGAAAATCTAGACCTGCCGGCCCTGCGGCGCTGCGCGCGGGCCGGGTCGGTTGCGTCAGAGAAAGTCATGTTTCTGCCGCCGCTCGGCCAACATATTGCCGTCGCACAGGACGACGCCTTCGCCTTCCATTATCCCGCAATGCTGAAAGGCTGGCGCGCGGCGGGGGCGACGATTTCCTTTTTCTCGCCGCTTGCCGACGACCGGCCTTCGGATGCGGCGGATGCGGTCTATCTGCCGGGCGGGTATCCGGAACTGCATGCGGGACGGCTGGCGGCCAACGCGCAATTTCGGGACGGTATGAAAGCGGCGGCGGCGCGCGGTGCCGCCATCTATGGCGAGTGCGGCGGATACATGGCGCTGGGCGCGGGATTGGTCGATGGTGCTGGCGTGCGCCACGCGATGACCGGTCTGCTGCCGCTGGAGACCTCTTTCGCCGACCGGCGATTGCATCTCGGCTATCGCCGTATCGAGGCGCTGGCCGGTACGGTCCTCGGCCCTTCCGGGACCCGGTTTCGCGGTCACGAATTCCACTACGCCGCCATTGTCGCAGAGGGGCCGGGCAACCCGCTGTTCCGGGCGGTGGATGCGCGCGGCGAAAATGAAAGGGCCTGCGGTTTGGTGTCGGGAACGGTCGCGGGATCGTTCCTGCATCTGATAGATTGCGAAACATGACCGCGGACGTCCCCCCGTTCTGGAAGACCAAGACACTGCGTCAGATGACGCCGTCGGAGTGGGAATCGCTGTGCGATGGCTGCGGGCAATGTTGCATGCATAAGCTGGAAGAC
Organism: Rhodospirillaceae bacterium; assembly: GCA_028817685.1. Lineage (GTDB taxonomy): Bacteria > Pseudomonadota > Alphaproteobacteria > UBA8366. Next base: position 1,919 of record JAPPPC010000697.1, on the reverse strand, counting down.
GAGGATACCGGCGAAATCGCGCTGACCGACGTGGCGTGCCGTTATCTCGACCTCGAGGGCTGCCACTGCACTGACTACGCCAACCGCAAAAAGAACGTGCCGGATTGTGTGCAGCTTTCGCCGGGCAAGGCGACGCGGCTGCGCTGGCTGCCGGAGACGTGCGCCTACCGGCTCGTGGCGAACGGCGACGATCTCGCCTGGTGGCACCCCCTGATATCCGGAGATCCGGATACGGTGCACGAAGCGGGCATATCGGTGCGCGGCGGTGCGGTTCCGGAGGACGATGTCGAGGATTTGGAAAAACACGTCGTCGATTGGATCAATGACGGGGCCACGCCGTTCGGCGCGTCGCTCCGCGCGCGGCTGGGGATGAAGCGGTAGATTTGGCGGGCCCGATCAAAACCGTAAGCCTGTTACTCGACGGCCAGACTGTCGACCTTGCCGTCCGGCGCAGCGCAAGGGCGCAAAATATTGCGCTCCGGATCGATCCGGCGAAACAGACGCCGGAACTCGTGCTGCCGCCGCGCGCTGCGGAATCCGAGGGCCTCGAATTCGTCCGCAGCCGCGCAGGTTGGCTCTGCGAACGGCTGGCTGCCTTGCCGCCGCACGTGCCGTTCCGCGATGGCGAAAGCCTGCCGTTGCGCGACGTGCCGCACCGGATCGTGCACGATCCCGGTGCGCGGGGCGGAGTCTGGCGGGATATGGATCGCATTGTGGTCTCCGGCCGCGCCGAACATCTCGCCCGGCGGCTGCAGGACTGGCTGCGCCGCGAGGCGCGTGCGGCGATCGCACCCGCAGTCCAGGACAAGGCGCGTCTTCTGGGACGCCCCTTCGGCAAGATCACGGTGCGCAACCAGCGCAGCCGTTGGGGCAGCTGTGCGCCGAACGGTAATCTGTCGTTCAATTGGCGCCTGGTCCTCACACCGGACTGGGTGTTGGATTATGTGGTGGCGCACGAGGTGGCGCATCTCGCGGTACCGAACCACTCCACCGCCTTCTGGCGCACGGTGGATCAGCTAACGCATCACGCGGACTCGGGCCGGGCCTGGCTGCGCCAGAATGGCGACCGGCTGTTTCGCTATGGTTAATTCGACCTGTTCCAAAGAATTTAGTACTGCCCTGTAAAAAAAGGGATTGCGGAAGAATTGGGATCACCGTATGACAGCGCGATGAAAACGATCCGTCCCTTTACGCACGCGGTCGACCGGCTCAACGCCGCCGGCCTGCGCCCGACCCGCCAGCGTCTGGCGCTTGCCCGTTTGCTGTTCGAGGACGGCAACCGGCATATCACCGCAGAACATCTACATCGTGAGGCGACGGAAGGCGGCGTGAAGGTTTCGCTGGCGACCGTCTACAACACGTTGAACCAGTTTACTGAGGTCGGCTTGCTGCGCGAGGTCGCGGTCGAAGCGGGCCGTGCCTATTTCGATACCAACACCACGGCGCACCACCATTTCTTCAACGACGATACCGGCGAGCTGCTCGACATTCCCGGCGATTCGGTGGTGCTGTCCTCGTTGCCGGACGTCCCGGAGAACATGGTAATCGGGGCCATCGATGTGGTCGTACATATCCGGAATAAGTGAGAATTATTCTCATTTATCCATAGAGATATTTTCTTTTTTAAAATCATTCTAAATTATTGACTCTGGTCGGTGCCTGCGCCATATAGAGGGCACTGCAGAGAGGGGTGTGAGCGACCGCTTCGGCGTGACCTCATCACCTTTGGCCGGTCTTTGCCCTGGAGCACCGGCCTCATCGAACGAACAGGGTATGGACAGTCCAAAGGAGGGAGAACCCATGTCGCTGAAAGGCAGCAAGACCGAAGAAAACCTTAAGGCCGCGTTTGCCGGCGAGAGCCAGGCCAACCGCCGCTATCTCTATTTCGCGCAAAAGGCCGACGTCGAGGGCTACAACGA
>JAPPPC010000600.1 GCA_028817685.1 Rhodospirillaceae bacterium | reverse complement strand
GCGGGGCGCCGCGGGCGGGAATTGCGGGACTGGGCGCCGGCCGCCGACGCTTTCGGGCGGGAAGAAGATTACGACAGCGAATACCGCTATGCCGGCCGGCCGCTCGCCGCCCTGCAGGGGCTGGATGAGAACGGCCGGGTCATCTATGTGGGGTCGTTCAGCAAGGTCATGTTCCCCGGCCTGAGGATCGGCTATCTAGTGGCGCCCGAAGGGCTGATCGAACCGCTCTGCGCGATTCGGCGCCTTCTGGATTCGCACCCTTCCTCAATCGCGCAGGCCGCGCTCGCCGATTTCATCACAGACGGCTATCTGACATCGCATATCCGGCGGATGCGCGCGCTTTACGAGGACCGGCAAACCTTCTTCATTGAAACGGTCCGCGAGATTCTGGGCGACAAACTGCGGATCGCACCGGACGAGGCCGGCATGCATCTGGTCGGTTACCTGCCGGACGAAGCGGACGACGCCGAACTGTCGAAGCGCGCCCGCGCCGCCGGGGTCGTCGCCCTGCCGCTTTCCGCCTTCTACCGCGAGACGCCGCATCAAAAGGGTCTGCTGTTCGGCTATGCCGGGGTCCCCGCCGCGGAAACGCGCCGCGCGATCGAACGATTGGCGACCGTGTTCGCCGATGATTGAACGCCGGTCGAGCTTGCCTGTACAATGAGGGTCGATGCGGGTGTAGCTCAACGGTAGAGCAGGAGCTTCCCAAGCTCAAGACGGGGGTTCAACTCCCCTCACCCGCTCCACTTTCTGCGCATCTCTGGCTTACAACAGGGGCCCGGTCGATGAAGCAATCAGCACTCCTCGCGGCCGCCGCGCTGACGCTCGCCCTTAGCGTCTCGTTCCCCGCAACCGCCGGGCGCGACGCGGGCATTGCCGCCTACAAGAAGAACGAGTTCGCCACGGCGCTGCGCGAGCTGACGCCGGACGCGGAGGCCGGCGATGCGAAGGCGCAATACTATATGGGACTGTTGCATGGGCACGGCTACGGCGTGCCGAAGAATCCAACCGCCGCGGCCGATTGGTTCCGCAAGGCGGCCGAGCAAGGCATGGCGGAAGCGCAATTCGATCTCGGCCACCTATACCGCCGCGGCGAGGGCGTCCCGCAAGACGATCTGAAGGCCGTGGATTGGTGGCAAAAGGCAGCGGACCAGGGCGATACCTTCGCGCAATCGAGTCTCGCCGGCATGTATCTCGACGGCAACGGGGTCGAGAAGAGTTTGATCCAGGCCTACAAATGGACGGTGCTGGCCGAACCGCGCCAACCGGGGCAACCCGTCCGTTGGAACTGGTTTTCGGTCCGGCGGATCGCCAAGATGATGAAGCCGGCCGAATTGGCCAAAGCGCAAAAGCTGGTTAAGGAATGGCTGCGCGCGCAGCGGAAATAGGCGCGCTTAACCCGATTCCCGCAAAATCTCCTCCGCCATCGTGCGCAGCTTGCCGCGCTGAATCTTGATGCCGTTGGCGCTTTCGGTGACCGGGAAGGCGTCGACCGAGATCACGCGCGCCGGCACCTTGAATCGCGCGAGCTGCTGCGCGCAGTGCGCCAGGATCTCCGCCTCGTCGATGGCGCTGCCTTCGGCTGGAATGACGAAGGCCACCGCCTTGTTTCCCGCAGCGCTGCCGGCGCCGATGACCTGCACGCTTTCGACACTCTGATGGGATTGGACTTCCGCCTCGATTTCCGCCGGCGCCACCAGAAATCCGCCGAGCCGTAGGACATCGCCCATGCGCGACAGGAATTCGAACCCGCCGTCCGGCTCCAGCATGCCGAGATCGCCGGTCCGGATGAACCCGTCCTCGGTCACCGCTTCGGCCGTCGCTTCCGGGTTCAGGTAATATTCCAGCATCTGGCTGGGCCCGGCGATCTCGAGCTCGCCGGCCTCGCCGACACCCAACAGTTTGCCACTCTCCGGATCCCGCACCCGCACCTGGCCACGCGGCGATATCAGCTTGCCGCCCGGGACCTTGCGCGCGGAGACGTCATCCTGCGGATCGCGGCGCGCCGCCAGCGCCTGCAGTTCGCTCATGCCCCACAAGCCGGTCAGCTTGAGGCCTTCCGCGTCAGCCCGCTCCGCGATGTCGGCAAGCTCGGAGTTGAAGTTTGCGAAGCCCGCCGATTGCACCTTGCGGAACGGTTTCCGGTCCCCTTTCACCGCGATCATGCGGTCGATCATCTCGTCGCTGCCGTTGAAATAAGTGACCCCGTGCCGCTCCATGAGGCGCACCGCGGTCTCGGCGTCGAAGGCGCTCTCCAGCAGGGTGGTGCTGCCGGCGGCCAGTGCCGCCATCGCCTGGCAGAATCCGAACACGCCGCAGAAGGGCAAGCCGAGATAGGAAACCGTGTCCGGCTCACGCAGACCGAACTGCGCCGCCACCTCCAACGCATGCTGGGTGATGCTGGCATGGCTGTGCAGCACGAATTTGGGCGCCTTCGTCGTGCCCGACGTGGTGAATATGTTGCATCCGGCTTCCGGGGTGCTGAAATCGCGATCGAAGCGCGCATGGCGAGCAACACGCTCCCAGGCGACCGTCCGCGCGCCCGGGATCGAAACCTTCGGCGCCTCGTCGCTTTCGGAATAGACGATCACCGTTTCGACCCGCTTCAACGCTTCCGGATCGACATCCGCCAGGATGCCGGGAAAATCGATACCCCGGAAGTCGGGCCACAGGACCAGGATCTTCGCGCCGGACCGGCCGACGATGTCGCCGACTTCGCTGGCGCGGAACCGCGTGTTGACGGCCGTCGCGATCGCCCCCAAGCGGGCACAGGCGAAATACAGCGTCACATAGGCGGGCGTATTGGGCAGCCAAAACGCCACGCGATCGCCCGGTTTCACCCCAAGCGACGCCAATCCGCCCGCCGCCCGCCGCGCCTGCGCCGCCAAGCCGGCAAAGGTCAGCGTCGCCCCGTCATAGATCAGCGCCGGCGACTCGGGCGCGACAGCGGCTGCCGTGTCGAGCAGGCCTGTGACGGTTTCCGGATGCTGGTCCGATTTCGATACCATGACCGAAATTTAGCAAAACTGACCCCTGCCCGTCATCGGGTCGTTACAGACGAATACGATCATCCGCACACATCGACCCCGACGCCACATTCGGCCCCGCACCGGCCCCACCGCCGCGGGGCCTTTTTTTGCCTGGTGACTGCGTCAGACGCGCGCCGGAGGCCGGCCGTGCCAGGCATTGTCGAGCAGGGCGCGGATCGCCGCGCGGTCGAGGGGGCGGGGATTGGGGTAAGGCTTCTGCATTGCCTCGTCAGCCGCCTGATCGAGACCGTCTTCGGGCATGCCGATATCCTTGAGCGCCGTCGGCGTTCCGACCGCCTGCTCCAGGGCATGCAGCCCTTCCGGCGCATCCTTGGCACCCAACGCATCCGCGATCGCCTGCATGGCTTCGGGCTCGTGATCCATGTTGTACGCGGTCGAGTGCGGCAGCAGGATCGTATGCGTTTCCGCATGCGGCATATCGAACGACCCGCCGACCACGTGGGCCAGCTTGTGATGGATCGAACGCGAGCCGCCGCCGGCGGCCATGCCGCACAGCCAGGCGCCGTACAATGCTTCGCCCCGGGCCGCGAGATCGCCCGGATCGGCGGCGATGCGCGGCAAGGCACCCGCCATGGCGCGCATCCCCTCCAGCGAGGTCAGGCGCAGCATCGGCGTGGTCGACTGGCTGTACAGCGAACCGACCGCATGCGCGATGGCGTTGAAGCCGCTCGGGCCGGCGGTGGAAACCGGAAGCCCGACGGTGAGCTCGGCATCATAGATGACCGCTTTCGGCCGCATACGCGGCGAGGTGTAGTGAACCTTACGGCCCCCCTCGACCATGCCGCAGGCCGCCGTCATCTCGGAACCCGAATAGGTCGTCACGACGCAGATCAGCGGAATGTCGCAGTCCAGCGCGATCGCCTTGCCGAGGCCGATGGCGGAGCCGCCGCCGATCGACACGACCGAATCCGCCTGGTGCGCCCGCGCGGCCTCGCGGCCGATCTCCGCGTTCTCCATGGGTACATGCATGCGCGCTTCGGCGCAGACGGCCACCCGCTTGTCGCCGAGCGACGCGCTCAATTCCTCAGCCATCTCGGTGCGGCCCGGCGTACAGACCACCAGGGTGCGCGAACAGCCGAGGCGCTCGACCTCATCGCCGAGGGCGGCGACCTTACCGGCGCCGAAAACGATCCGTGCGGGATTGGTGTCGTGAACGAAAGGATCCATCCACCTATTCCCCCGCCACCGTCATGCCGTCGACCCGCACCGTCGGCGCGTTCGTGCCATAGCGGAAGGTCAGATCGTTCGCCGGTGTGAGGTTCAGGAACATATCCTTCAAATTGCCGGCCACGGTCATCTCACTCACCGGATAGGCGATCTCGCCCTTCTCGATCCAATAGCCGGCGGCACCCCGGCTGTAGTCGCCGGTCACCATGTCGATGCCGAAGCCCATCAGCTCCGTCACATAAAAACCGCTGTCGATATCCGACATCAGCGCCTCCGGCGTGTCCGTCCCCGCGACCAAATACAAGTTTGTCACGGACGGCGAGGGCGGCCCCGAAACGCCCCGCGACGCCCGCGCTGTGCTGGTCAGGCCGAGCTGGCGCGCCGAACGGAGATCGAGAATCCAGCTTTTCAATACGCCGTCTTCGATGAGGCTCATCGACTGATTGGCCAGGCCCTCCGCATCGAAGGGTTTCGACCGCAGGCCGCGCTTGCGGTGCGGATCGTCGGTGATCGTGATGCCGTCGGCGAACACTTTCGTGTCCATCGCGTCCTTCAGAAAACTGGTCCCGCGCGCGATCGAGGCTCCGTTGATGGCGCTGGCGAGATGCCCGATCAGCCCGTGGCTGACACGCGGGTCGTAGACCACCGGGGCCTTTAGCGTCGGACCCTTGCGCGGACTGAGGCGTTTGACCGCCCGCTCGCCCGCTGCCTTGCCGACCGCGGTCGAGTCGTCGAGGTCGCTTTCATGCACGGTGCTGGAAAACTCGTAGTCGCGTTCCATCCCGGTGCCCTCACCGGCGATGACGGACACGCCGACACCGTGGCGCGAACTCTCGTAGCCGCCGGAGAAACCGTTCGACGCCGCGAGCGTGACGTCGTTGAGGCTCCAGGACGATTCCGCGCCTTCCGAATTGGTGACCCCCTTTACCGCGCGCGCCGCGTCCTCGGCGGCCTTCGCCCGCTCGATCAGCGCTTCGGGCGCCGGCTCGGTGCTGTCGAAAATATCCAACTCGGGCAGATCACCGGTGAAAAGCTGATCGGCATCGGCCAGGCCGCAATAGGGGTCTTCCGGCACGACCTTCGCCATCGCCACGGCCCGGTCTACCAGGTCATCCAGCGTCTCCGCCTGCCAATCGTTCGACGAGACCACCGCCTGCTGCTTGCCGAAGAAAACCCGGAGCCCCAAATCACGTGCCTCGGACCGTTCGAGCCGCTCCGTCTGGCCGAGCCGCTCGGCATGCGAGATCGAGGTGCTGTTCACCACCAGCGCGTCAGCGGCATCCGCCCCGCGTTTCTTGGCTTTCGTGATGAGATCGTCGAGCAGGGATCGCGCGTCGTCGCCATTCATGAAGCTTTTCTCCGTCACCGCAGTTGCCGCGCCTTCTTACCGGACGGCGGGGGGGCGTTCCAGGTAGAAGTACAAATTCCAAATTTCGATCGCCAAAAACCCGACGACAACGACGACGATCAGGATCAAGAAGTTACGGCGCGCGCGCTGGAAATTGGCGTAGGTCTCGCTCACATCGCCATCCTCGCGCGAGACCAGTGCCCGCTTCCGGGCTTGATAGGCCTGCAGGCGCTTGATGACGAGCAGCAGCCCGACGAAAGCGAATGACAGCGCGACCGCGATCAGCCACGCCCAATCCTGCAGAAATTGAGATGACGCCATGCCAGGATTTTAACCGGCATGGCGTCCGGACGACAGGATTAGCGCATGGCCGCGCGTCGGCGGCGCAACACCGTCAGTCCCAGAAGCGCGCCGCCGAGCAAGGCAAATGTACCCGGCTCGGAAACCGATTGCGCCGGCGTAGTGGCGGCGAACCCAACGGTAAGGCTCAACCGGTCGGATGATTCAAAGGTGATTCCGAAGACCGTATGCGTTGTGAACACCTGGTCGATCGCATTACCGGCGGTGATCGGGAAAC
>JAPPPC010000534.1 GCA_028817685.1 Rhodospirillaceae bacterium | reverse complement strand
GTCGAATCTGGCCCGGCCGGCGGCGTGGTCGGCGCACAGGCCCTTTCGCGCAAGCTCGACATGCCGGATCTGATCACCTTCGACATGGGCGGCACGACCGCGAAGGCATCGCTGATCGAAAAGACCGAGGTGACGCGGTCGCTGGAATACCAGGTCGGCGGCGGCATTATGATCGGCTCTCGCCTGATGACAGGCGGCGGCTACACGCTCAAGGTACCGGCCATCGATCTGGCCGAGGTCGGCGCGGGCGGCGGTTCGATCATCACCATCGATGCCGGCGGCTCGATGCAGGTAGGACCGCAGAGCGCCGGTGCCTTCCCTGGTCCGGTCTGCTACGACCAGGGTGGCACGGAGCCGACCGTCACGGACGCCAATGTGGTGCTCGGCTACATCAATCCGGCCCATCTGGTCGGCGGGGCGCTCACCCTCAACCCGGACAAGAGCCGGCAGGTGCTGGAAGAGAAGGTCGCGAAGCCGGTCGGACTCGAGGTCGCACATGCCGCCTACGGCGCGCATCAGATCGCGGCCTCGAACATGATCCGCGCCATCAAGGCGGTCTCCAGTGAACGCGGCCGGGACCCGCGCCGTTACGCCATGCTGGCCTTCGGCGGCAACGGACCACTGTTCGCAGCTGGGATGGCAAAGGCGCTGCGCATGACCCGCATCGTCATCCCGCCTTCGCCTGGTCTGTTCTCCTCCTTCGGGCTGCTCTACGCCGATGTGGAACACCATTATTCGCGCACCGTACGGCGGGTGCTGCGCGACAGCGATCCGGCGCTGCTCAACGCCGCCTGGCAGGAGCTGGAAGATCAAGCGCGCGAACAGCTCGCGGTGGACGGATTCAGCGATGGGCAGATGCGGTTCCGGCGCGCCGCCAACATGCACTACAAGGGACAGATTTTCGAGCTGACCGTACCGGCGCCGGACGGCGTGATCGATGCGGCCGCGGTGGCGACCTTGGAAGAGGCCTTCGGGCAGGAGCACGAAGTAACCTACGGCCACCGCGCTGGACCGGAAGAACCCGTTGAACTGGTCAACGCCATGGTCGTCGGGCAAGGCATCCCGGACCGGCCCCGGGTGCCCGACCGGCTGATCAACGAAGCGGCCGCCGGTGCCAAACTACCGCCGCGTCAGGCCTATTTCGGACCGGAAGCGGGCTGGATCGAAACGCCGGTAATCCGTCGTGCCGATCTTGTCTCGGCGCACACCGGACCCTGCATCGTCGAAGAATACGATGCGACTTGCCTGGTACCGCCGGAAGCGACCGCATCTCTCGACAGCTACGGCAATATCGTCATCGAGCTCAAAGACTGATCCAGGATTACGTATTTTATGCCCTACAAGACATTCGGGTTTACCGAAGAACAGATACTCATGCGCGACAGCGTACTCGGTTTGCTGGAACGTGTGCTGCCGCCGGAGAAGATCGCCGCGCAGGACAAAGCTTCGGAATATCCGCATGAGAGTTTCAAGGCGCTGGCCGATGCCGGCTGGCTGACCCTGCCCTTCGACGAGGCCTATGGCGGCATGGGCGCGGGATACAAGGATTTCGCCGTCTTCATCGAGGCGTTGGGCTACCACTATCCCGGCATCCGTACCGCCTATATGACCACGGTCGTCTATGGCGGGCTGTATATCCAAAATCTCGGCAGCGAAGCGCTGAAACAGGAATTCCTACCGCCGATCATGAAGGGCGAGCGGCGCATGGCCGTCGCCATGACCGAACCGCAGAGCGGCTCCGACGTCGCCGGCATCCGGTTGCGCGCGACGCGCGACGGCGACGATTACGTCCTGAATGGCCAGAAGGTCTACATCACCAACGCGCATGAATCCGACTATCTCGTTGTCGCGGTGAAAACGGATCCGGAGGCGGGGCGAAAAGGCATCAGCCTCGTCATCGTCGATACGACCGACCCGGGCTTCGAAGCGCGGCCGATGGATCCTCTGGGCAGTCGCTCCACGTTGCTGAACGAGGTGTTCTTCGACGACGTCCGGGTGCCGGCCTCACGATTGCTGGGCGAAGAGAATGGCGGCTGGAAGGGGCTGATGCAGGGCCTCAACCTGGAACGCATCCTGATCGCCGCGGCGGCGTCCGGCCAGTGCCTCAAGATCATCGAAATCGCCAAGCAGTTCGTCGAGGACCGCAAGGCCTTCGGCAAACGCATCGCCGACTTCCAGGCCGTCGCCCACAAGTTCGCCGAAATGGCGATGATGACCGAGACGGCGCGCCTGCACACCTACAGCACGGCCGAAATGCTCGACGCCGGCGAGGACGCGATCCAGGAAACCGCCATGGCCAAGGTCGTCGCCACGGAGAACAACTTCAAGGTCGCCGATCTGGGCGTCCACATCATGGGCGCCGCCGGCTACGTGCAGGGCGACATGCAGCGCCTGTTCCGCGACGCGCGGCTGGGGACCATCGGCGGCGGCACCAGCGATATCTTGCGCAACGTCATCGCCCAGCGGATGGAACTGTAGGCTCCCGATGCGCCGTGCGATCCTTCTGGCGCTGATGGGGTTCGCATTCGCAACAACGACCGCAACCGCGCAAATAAAGGATCACGCCGAGGTCTGTTTCGCCGGCACCGGCAAGTTCGAACTCGATATCAGCTTCTGCAGTCTGGCGATCCAATCCAAGCAGCATCAAGGGCCTAGCCTTGCCACCCTTTACGCCCATCGCGGCCGGGCGAAGTCGGAGCTCGGCGACCTCGAAGGTGCGGTTGAAGACTTCGGCACCGCGCTCGCGCACAACCCGGCGTCCGCCCTCGCCCTGAATGAGCGCGGCCGGGCGCGGCACAAGGCCGGTCATAACGCAGATGCGATCACAGACTACGACGCGGCCCTCGCGCTCAACCCCAACTACGGCGATGCATACCGCAACCGGGGCGCGGCGCGCATTCATTTGGGCGAGCTGTCGCGCGCAATCACGGATTTCGAACGCGCTATCGCGAGCGTCAACTACGACCCGGCGAGCCGCATTTTGCGGGGGATTGCGCGCTTTCTGAGCGGTAACGGCAAAGCGGCGATTAACGACTTGTCGGCAGCATTGACCCAGGCCTACCCCTATCCTGAAGTGGTCCTCTGGCTCTATCTATCCGGACAACAGGCGCAAGCAACGCTTTCAGCAACCGCGGAAGCGATGGCCGCAGGCGGCTGGCCGAACGCGCTGATCGAGGTGTACCGCGGCAAACGTTCGCCGGCATCGGCTCTCGAGGCGGCAGTTCACGCGCGCAAGGACATACAGCGACGGCGGCTGACGCAGGCCCACTTCTATTTGGGTGCGCTCGCGCAGCTACAGGGCGATGAAATGCGGGCGCGCCAACACTACCAAGCCACCATCGCCCTTGGCGTTTTCGATACCATCGAACACGCGGCAGCGCGGGTTCGTTTGCAGAAATTGCGGCAATAAGGATGATGCATCAAAATTGATACGCACAGGCGATGCAATGGAAGGAATGCGCAGCCATGACCTATGAACATATCGAGGTGAAACCGATCGCCGGCGCGCTGGGCGCGGAGATCGAGGGCGTCGATCTGTCCGAAGACATCGGCAATGCCGTTTTCAGTGAGATTCAGCAGGCGCTGCACGAAAATCTCGTAATCTTTTTCCGCGACCAGGACCTGACGCCGGACGAGCACAAGGATTTCGGCCGCCGGTTCGGCACGCTCAACATTCATCCGCAATATGTACCGCTCGACGGGCATCCGGAAATCCTACCGGTCCTTAAGGAACCGGAGGACACGCTGAATATCGGCGCGTCCTGGCATACCGATGTTAGCTTTCTGGAACAGCCTTCGATGGGCTCGATCCTGTACGCGCACGAGGTGCCTCGGGCCGGCGGCGACACGATGTTCGCCAATCAGTATCTCGCCTACGAGTCGCTCTCCGAGGGCATGCGCGAGATGCTGGCCGATATGACCGCGGTGCACAGCGACCGGGTGCTGAGCAACCCGAGCAGCGCGGCGAACCGGAACGAGGGCCGGTCCACGCTGATCCGCGAAGAGGCGATGACCGACGAAGAGATCGTCAACGAACATCCGATCGTCCGCACGCATGTCGAGACCGGCCGTAAATGCCTTTACGTGAACCGCGCCTTCACCACGCGCTTCTCCGGCATGACGGAAGAAGAGAGCAAACCGCTGTTGGAATTCCTCTACGCGCACGCCGCACGCCCGGAATTCACCTGCCGATTCCGCTGGGAGAAACACTCGGTCGCTTTCTGGGACAACCGCTGCACACAGCATTACGCGCTGAACGACTATCCCGGCCAGCGCCGCGCCATGCACCGCGTGACCGTGAACGGGGAGCGGCCGGTCTAGACCAGTTCAAATTCAGAGGTTTTTTGACCGCCTAAGGCGACTCCAAAACCCCAACCGGCATTAAGCCGCGAAATCGCGCAGCACCGCGCCGGGCCCCTTAGCGTGTTCCACATAGTCCGTGCCGTCAAAAACCTGCGTGCCGTTGACCCAGACGCCGTGCACGCCCGTCGGTTGACGGATCGTGCGCGGGCCGCCGCCCGGCAAGTCACTGACCCTCTGAGGGTCGCCGACGCCGATCGTCGCCGGATCGAATAGCACCATGTCCGCATGACTGCCCGGGGTGAGCCGGCCGCGGCCTTTGATACCGTAAAGATCGGCTGGATGGCTGGTCAGGCGCCGCACGCCTTCCGCTAGCGAGAAGACACCCAGTTCGCGCACCCAATGGGACAGCAGATGCAAGCCGTAACCGGCGTCGCACATGAAAATCAGATGCGCCCCAGCGTCGGACAACGAGACCACGCCACGCTCGTGCTGCAGCAGCCGGCCGACGCCTTCGTCGCCAACATTGAGGAACTTGCCTAGGAAGGCTGTCTCCAGATTCTCCGACAGGGCGAGATCGAACATGACGTCCATCGGATCGGCGCCCTGCTCCGCGGCCAGGTCTGCGATGTTGCGGTTCTGCAGTGCGGCGTTTTCTTCGCGCGCCGTGGCGGCGATGACGACCTGATCCCAGGTGCCCTTGAAGATCGTGCCTACAACTGGGTTTTCAAGATCCTTGCGGAACCGGTCCCGGAAAGCCGGGTCCTTGTAGACCGCTGTCAGTTCCTCATGCGAGGCTGCCTTGTAATCCGCGAAGGTCGCATGACTGTGGAAGGGATAGGCATTCGCCATCGTGAAATCGAAGGAGAGCGGCTGGCAGGGAATCTGGATATAGAGCTCGTTGCCACGCTCGTGCGCCGCGGCGCAATCCTCGAACCAGCTGATGCCGAGCTCCGGATCGCTGGCGTTGTACATGGCCGCGCCGGTGGTCAGGAACATGCGGCGGCCGATCTTCTCGACGATCGGTTCCATCGCCGCCACATTGCCGCGGCCGCCGGCGGACATTTGCACGATGCCCTTGCCGGCCTCGCCGACCGCCTCGGCCAGATGGCCGAACTCTTCGACCGACGCGATGGTCGACGGCATCGGAATGCCGCCATAGCCGGAATGGTTGATCGAGAAGGAGCTCGCGAAGCCGACCGCTCCGTCCTGCAGCGCGCCTTCGACGAGGCGGCGCATTTCCGCCAGTTCGCCGTCGGTCGGCGTCTCGCGGACCCAGGCCTCGTCCTTCATCACCGCGGTGCGCACCGCTGAGTGCCCGATGAAGACGGCCATATTGGGATAGGGACCGGTCCGCTCCAACGCGTCCATATATTCCGGGAAGGTCTCGAACTGCCAGTCGATACCGGCGCGCAGCGCATCAAGATCCATGCCCTCGACGACCGACAGGTTGTTCATGATGTAATCGCGAATCTCTGGCGGGCTGGGCACGATGCCGAAGCCGCAATTGCCCATGACACAGGTGGTCACGCCGAGCGAGGGTGATGGGGAACAGGTTTTGTCCCAGGTAACCTGCGCGTCGAAATGGGTGTGCAGATCCACGAAGCCGGGCATCACGGCCAAACCATCAGCATCGATTTCCTGCGACCCCGCAGGCGTGTCGGCGCCGAGCGCCACCACCTTGCCGTCTTCCACCGCCAGGTTACCCTGGACCGGATCGGCGCCGGTCCCGTCATAAATCTCCGCATTCTTGATCAACAAGTCGGCCATTTCCGTACCCTTTCCCCCGCATCTGCCACGACAAGTCTAAGCCACACCGAGCAGCCTGGGCAAATCGCCGTTATCCGCG
>JAPPPC010000269.1 GCA_028817685.1 Rhodospirillaceae bacterium | reverse complement strand
TGCCGATGCAGGCGCCGCCGAACCTCAGCCCTGGCACGCTACCGGAACTGGCGGCCGCCGTGGTGGACGATTGGGGCGGCGTGTCGCCGGTGACCCCCGACCACGTCAATCCGGAGGCGCCCTGGCCGCATCTCGACGCGCTGGCGAAGGCAACGGCGGAATGCGGCAAGACCTTGATAGAGCGGATGGCGATCTATCCGGCATACGCGTTGGACAGTGATCGCTGGCTCGGCAAGAAACTGCGTACCCCGGTCCTGCGGATGATCGACGCAGACGGGCTGCCGCGGACGGATAGCTGGATGACAGGGACGCCGACGGCGCCGCCCGCGCTCAGCAGCAGTCCCTCGGCGCCGGTAAGCGACACCGTGACGGCGATCCTCGATAGGGCGCAGGGAGGGGAAGATCTGTCCGAGGCGGACGTTACACGACTGTTCCAGGCGCGTGGAACGGAGGTCGCGGCGATCTGCAACGCGGCCGATGCGCTGCGCCGCACCGTGAACGGCGACGCCGTCAGCTATGTCGTCACCCGCAACATCAATTACACCAATGTCTGTTACTTCAAATGCCAATTCTGTGCCTTCTCGAAAGGTAAGCTGAGCGAGAATCTGCGCGGCCGGCCCTATGATCTCGATATCGATGAAATCAAGCGGCGTGCTGAAGAGGCATGGGCACGCGGCGCTGTGGAAGTCTGCATGCAAGGTGGTATCCATCCGGATTACACCGGGGAAACCTACCTGACGATCCTAAAGGCGGTGAAGGACGTGACGCCCGACATGCATGTGCACGCTTTCTCGCCACTGGAGGTCTGGCAAGGTGCCAAGACGCTGGGATTGGAGCTGACCGACTATCTCGGACTGCTGCGCGAGGCCGGACTCGGCTCCTTGCCGGGCACGGCAGCCGAAGTGCTCGATGATGAGGTGCGCGCGATCCTCTGCCCGGACAAGGTGAACACGGCACAATGGTTCCAGGTGATGGAGGCGGCGCACGAGGCCGGTATCCGCACCACCTCCACCATCATGTACGGCCATGTCGAGCGGCCGGTCCATTGGGCTCGCCACCTGTTGCGGCTGCGCGACCTGCAGAAGCGCACGGGCGGATTCACCGAGTTCGTGCCGCTGCCTTTCGTTGCCGAGGAAGCGCCGATCTACCTTAAGGGCCGCGCGCGCCGTGGGCCGACCTTCCGCGAAGCGGTGCTGATGCACGCGGTGGCGCGCCTGGCGCTGCACCCGCATATCCCGAACATCCAGACCAGTTGGGTCAAGATGGGACCGGAAGGGGTGCAGGCGTGCCTTAATGCGGGGGCGAACGATCTTGGCGGGACCCTGATGAACGAGACGATCACCCGCGCCGCCGGTGCCGCGCATGGCGAGGAGATGCCGCCGCAGGCCATGGAACGGCTGATCCGCGATATTGGTAGGAAACCCCGGCAACGCACCACACTCTACGCCGACGCCTCCAAAGAACGCTACACTGCCTCCTTCGAAGCCGACGCGCTGGGTGATGTGATCAACACGCCGGCGCGCAAATACGAACGTAGCGGCGAGCCCCGCGAACTCCACCGCCCCGGCCTCGACGCCGCGGACTAAGAGAAATTTAAAGGAATATTTCCCCTTACCCTTTGCTCTCGCTGGGAGAGGGAAGGGTGAGGGTATAAACCCTGCTTCGGCATGACCTCGTGTTCCCTTTCATGGTAAGAGGGCGGGAGGAGACGGCATGACCGATATCATCGATTACAGCGCCGCACCCTATCCGGTGCGGGACAACCTCGTCCTGGCGCATCGGGATGCCTGGATGCGGCTGGCGAAACCGGGGACCTGGTGGGACGGTGCGACTCGTGTTGCGATCGCAGCGGAAACCCGGGCGGCGAGCGATTGCGCTCTGTGCAAGGCGCGCAAGGAGGCCTGTCACCCAACGCCGTGCAAGGGGCTCATGATACGGTCAGCGATTTGTCCGTCGTCCTGATCGAGGTGATCCATCGGGTCGCGACCGACCAGAGCCGGCTGACCCGCGCTTTTTTCGAAGAGGCGCTGTCGAACGGGTTGTCTGATGGCGAATATGTCGAGACGGTTGGTGTCATCGCGACAGCGCTTGCCGTCGATGGGTTCACGAGGGCACTCGGCATGCCCTGTTTCGAATTGCCCGAACCCGTCGCCGGTGCGCCGCATCGCACCCGGCCGCCAGGGGCCCGAACCGGCCGCGCCTGGGTGCCGATCGTGGCACCGGAGTATGTTACCGAAACCGAGGCTGGTCTTTATGACGGTCTGGGCGGCGCCAATATCCATCGTGCGCTGAGCCTGGTGCCCGACGAGGTGATCGGATTTTTCCACTGTATCGACGCAGCCCAATATTTACCGGATGCGGCGCTGCGCGATTTCGGGACGGAGTATCGCGACCTCACACATGCACAAATCGAGTTTCTTGCCGCACGAGTGTCGGCCATAAACCAGTGTGTTTATTGAACCACCAGTCATGCGGTACTGCTCCGTGCGAGCGGCGAACACACTGGAGACGATTACGATCTCACGGGAATCCTCGGCGCCGGGGATGACCGGATTCCACACGCAAAAGAATTGATCGCGTTTGCCGATGCATTCTACGCGGATAAGCCTACGGCATTGGAGGAAGCGCGCACGGCGTTACACGCAGTCGTCGGAGACGGCGCGCTGGTCGATGCGGCAGGCATCGTCGGTGTCTATGACGCGGTGGTCCGGATCGCCGACGCTACGGGTACGCCTCTGGAGGATTACAAAGTCGAGCTTTCCGCCAGTCTGCGCGACGAACTTGGAATCAACGACTTCCCGTCGGCCCGCGCGTAACCACCAACAGCATTGTCGGGATGCCATGCGCATTGCTACCCTAGGATGAATTTCTGGAGGGCGGCGAGATGCGGTTCCGGTTCCTTGTTGCGGTCGTAGTTATTCTATTTGCGTCGGGATGCCAGACGTCCGTTACCGGTGCTGGCAGCGGTCCACTGCATATGTCCCGTAGTGTGGAAGCGCACTACCAAAGCTATCTGGCCAATCCAAACGGCGAGTATTTTGCCGTGTCGACAAACGGCAAGCATTATGGATACAGCGTCTGCCATGACGGCCGGTTCAATTGTACCGAATCAAGCGGCACGGTTGCGCTTAGGTCCTGTCACAGCCGGAGCGGCGGCGTGCCCTGCAAGATTTTGGCCGTTGGCGAAAAACTCGTTTGGCAGGGGATTCGAGTGGGCGTTTCGGTTCCGAAAAAGGTCAAAACCGAAATTGGTCACGGGCCGATCAGCTTGTTGGCGCGGGCCAAGCGACAGTTCCGGAGATATCTTGAAGAACCCTATCCGGAATACTTCGCTGTTTCGTTCGATGGCAGTTATGGCGCCTACAGTGTTTGTTACCGCGAGAACTGCGACAGTCCCGGTCTTAAGGCGCTTGCCGTTTCCGTTTGCATGCGGGATAGCGGTGGCTTGGACTGCAAACTTTACGCCCATCGCGGCGACGTTATCTGGAAGTAAGCCGGTTTAGCGCAAGGCCCGGTACACAGCGTCAGCCGCATCAAGAAAGCGATCGTCCTGGCCGGAATGCCCGATGACCTGTAACCCGATCGGCAGGTTTTGTGGGCCGCTATAGAGCGGCAAATTGATCGCCGGGCCGTACAGTCCAGTCCAGATGCGGTTGAAGGGTGGTTCACCGATCGTCGTGACGTCCGCAGGCGCTTCGCCAGGTGCGCTTGGCGTGATCAGCACATCCCAGTCTTCCAACGACGCGGCGTAACGGCGACGGTAGTCGCCGAGCGCTGCCAGGCCCGCCTGATACTCTGTCGGCGAGACTTTCAGCCCGTTCGGCACGCGGTTCAGCCGCATATTGTCGCTTAGCTGGTCTGGATAGTTGAACCATTCATAGGCGAGTGTTCGGGAGATTTCGTACCCGGAAACCGCATCGAAGCCTTCCATGGCGGCCTCGAACCCTTCGGGCAGATCGAAATCCTCCACCGTAGCGCCTGCGGCGGACAGGTCTTTAGCTGCCTTCAGGAGACACTCTTTGGTCGGTTCGTCAGCCAGGTGCCAATTCGGTGTGCGGCAAACGCCGATGCGGAGATCGCCGATCGTGGCCGTTTCGATGGGCCGATAGGGCTGGTGCGTCAGGACGGCGCGCAACAGTGCCTGATCTTCCATCGTTCGACTCATCATGCCAAGCGTGTCGACGGAGCGAGTGTTGTCGTGGACACCGAGCGGGTTGTAGTCGCCATAGGTCGGCTTGTAACCGATACAGCCGCAGAACGCGCCGGGCCGCACGATCGAGCCGCCGGTTTGTGTACCGAAGGCGACCGGCACCATGTAATCCGCGACTGCGGCAGCCGAACCGCTGGAAGATCCGGCCGGGGAGTGGTTGGGATTGTGTGGGTTCTTCGTTTTACCGGCTCTTTGGGCGGCGAATTCCGAAGTGACCGTCTTGCCCAAGGCCAGCGCACCGGCGCCGCGCACCAGCGCGACGCATGGTGCGTCTGTGCAGGTTTGGTTCTGTTTATGGATGGGAGATCCGTGCGTGGTGGGCATGTCATGCGTATCGATGATGTCCTTCACCCCGATGGGCACGCCATGGATCAACCCTTTCGAGGGACTGGCATCCAACGCTTTCGCGGCTACCAACGCCGCATCGGGATCAAGGTATTCCCATGCATCCACCATCGGTTCGCGCGCGCCTATCCGGTCGAGAAGGGCACGGGTGACGGCCTCGCAGGTGATGTCTCCAGCCTCGATGGCCGCCGCGATCTCGGTCGCGGATAATTTTGTCAGATCCATCGTATGTCCCAACGTCAATCGCCGAAATAGACGCCGTCCTTGAACACGACCGGCACGGTTCGGTTTGCCTTAGTGTCGCCGACCAACGGCTTGCCATCAGCGCCTATGCGGTCGTCCTTGGCTTGGCCCTGGAAGTTCGGGGTGCCGACGCGCAGCATGACAAGGCACTCGTCGGTGCTGGTCGCGTGGAAGCGATAGAGCATGCCCTTCGGCATCATGAAGCCCTGATTGGCGAGCACGTCCTGGGTTTCACCATCGGGCCCGTAGAAGCGCGCGCTGCCCTGCAGGATGACGAAGACATGGTCTTCGTCCGGATGCGCGTGCAGTTCGTTCTCACCGCCCGAAGCGTACACCTTAAGCCGCACCGAAAGGTCTTCGGTCGCCGCCAGCACCGTATCCGTACGACCCTGCTCCAGCATCTGGGCCTTCATGCTGAACAGGGTAGGTTTCGAGGTTTCCGTCGCGGCGATCTGGTCGTCGATAATCGATTTTGACGAGAGCGAAGGCTTCGGCATAAGGGCGGTATCGTCCATGGCTTTTGGCTCCTTTAGAAACGAGCGTCGATCCCAATCGTGATCGAGCGTGATGTGAAATCCTGCCGGTCGAGATTTGAGCGCGTATCGCTCAAAGAAGCTGCGACGTAGGGTTCGACATTCTTCCAAATTTTTAGGCCGTAACGCAAAGTCACCGAATAGACGTTGTCGCGTCGGATGATGCCGTTGTCATTTGCCTGCGCCTGATCGAAGCTGTAGCCGACAGCGCTTAGATACAGGGAAACACGTCCACCCGGACCGTAAATGGGGCGCCAGGCTGCATGCTCCAGCTGACCGAATAGGTAAACGCCCGGCGAGTTGTAGCTGAAGGTGTCAACTTGGGCATTGGCACTCTCATAGACAAAATCGCCGCTGACCACTCCCTTTAGAGGCGTTGGCAGCTGGTAGACATACCCGATAGATCCGTGGGTCGTCCGGTTATCTTGCTGTGAGAAAGACCGAAAGTTCGTGTACTTGTACCCCACATTGCTGCGCAGGAAATGCCGCGGCTTCAGCTTGTAAAGACCACCGACGCCGATCCGGTGTGCACTCGAAAGCGCTCTCGAGTTTTCGCCAAGGCGGTAAAAGGTGAAATCGTAGTCGCCGGTGAAACTGAAGCGGTCCGATAGGGCGCGTTCATATCGAAAATATCCTCGGTGGGTCTGTAAATCGAACGCTTCAAATCGGCTGTATACGGACTGGCTGAAATCGTAACCAAGGGTTGCCTTCCCACCCGCACCGGGAACCGCCACGCTGTAGGCACCGCCAAACCTGTAGCGGAGGCGCTTGTCGCTTTCCCGAACGATAAGCCCGAGATTGATTTGATCTTCAACCGCAAGGC
>JAPPPC010000035.1 GCA_028817685.1 Rhodospirillaceae bacterium | reverse complement strand
GCTACGAACGCATGAAGGGCAAGGGCAGCATCATCTCGCACCCGAACAGCACCGTCTTGGTCTACAAGCTGGTCCCGAAAGCGCCGATCGATGAAATTCCGATCCTGTCGATGGGTTACGGCATGAGCGGTGCCGCGGACGGCCGGTATTTCCCGTGGGTCTTCAACTTCCCGACAAGCTATTGGTCGCAGGCTTCAGCCTTCATCAAATATATCGGATCGCAATCCGGTGGCATGGACAAGCTGAAAGGCAAGAAGGTCGGCCTGATCTTCCTCGAGTCCGGTTATGGCCGCGAGCCGATTCCGCTGTTCGAGAAGCTCGGCAAACAGTTCGGCTACGAGTTCAAGCATTGGGCCGTTCCCGCCAAACAGATGGCCGATCAGCGCAGCCAGTGGCGTAAGATCACACGTTGGAACCCGGACTACTTGTTCATGTGGGGTTGGGGCGTGATGAACCCGACCGCGGTTTCCCGCGCGCATGAGTTCGGCTTCCCGCTGAACAAGTTCATCGGCGTGTGGTGGTCCGGCGACGAGCTCGACACCAAACCGTCGGGCGAGAAGGCCAAGGGCTACCGAGCTGCCACGTTCCACGCACCGGGTGCTTTCGCCGACGTTCACAAGGATCTGCTGAAGCATGTCTATGGCGGCGACGAGGCTGCGGCGAAGAAGAACAGCTTCGGCGACGTTCTCTATAACCGCGGCATGTTCAACGCGATGCTCGTCATCGAGGCGGCCCGCACAGCGATCAAGAAACATGGTGGCAAGATCACCGGCAAGGAAATGCGCTGGGGTCTGGAGAACTTGGATCTTGACGAAAAGCGTCTAGCCGAACTGGGCATGGCGGGCTTCGGCAAGCCGATCAAGGTTTCCTGCGCCGACCACGAAGGCAGCGGCCCGGTCCTGTTCCAGGAATGGACCGGTTCGGAGTGGAAGATCGTCTCCGACTGGGTCAATCCGATGTCAGAGATCGTCCGTCCGATGCTGGAGACGGCGGCTGAGACGGAAGCCAAGAAGTGGAACTACGAGAAGCGGGACTGCGGCTAGGTCCTGCGGCACCTCGGTGCCAGTTAGCGGAAGATGCGGAGTGCCGGTCACAAGATCGCACTCCGCTTTTTCCACCCATTCGTTAAATGATTTCTGAACGACATCCTGAAATCGGACTTTCAGCTATGAGCGAAAACGGCCAAACCATTCTGTCCGTCAATAATATCGAGGTCATTTACGACCACGTCATATTGGTCCTGAAAGGCGTGTCGTTCGATGTGCCGAAAGGCGGAATCGTGACCCTGCTGGGTGCCAACGGCGCCGGCAAGACGACGACGCTGAAAGCGATTTCCAACCTGTTGAAAGCCGAGCGCGGCGACGTCACCAAAGGGTCCATCGAATATCAGGGCGACCGGATCGACGTGCTGACGCCGCACGACCTGGTCAAAAAGGGCGTCGTCCAGGTTATGGAAGGACGGCACTGTTTCGAACACTTGACCGTCGAAGAGAATCTGCTGACCGGCGCTTATACGCGTTCCGATGGGCGGGCGGCTGTCGGTCAAGATATGGAAATGGTCTACAACTATTTCCCGCGGTTGAAGGAGCGGCGCAAGTCGCAGGCCGGCTACACCTCCGGTGGCGAACAACAGATGGTGGCCATCGGCCGCGCCTTGATGGCGAAACCGTCCATGATCCTGCTGGACGAGCCGTCCATGGGCCTCGCCCCGCAACTCGTCGAAGAGATCTTCGGCATCGTCAAGCGGTTGAACGAGGAGGAAGGCGTGACCTTCCTGATCGCCGAGCAGAACACCAATATGGCGCTGCGTTTCGCGGATCATGGCTACATCCTGGAAAGCGGCCGGATCGTGCTGGACGGCAAGGCGTCGGAACTGCGCGAAAATGAAGACGTAAAAGAATTCTACCTTGGCCTGTCGGGAAGCGGCCGCAAGAGCTTCCGCGACGTCAAACATTATCGGCGGCGCAAACGCTGGCTCTGACGGCGCAATCCCGGCGCCGAACCTGAAGGCGCGATCATGACAGCATTTTACGACGACCTCGAAACCCGCGACCCGGCGAAGCGCGAGGCCGACCTGATGGCGGCCCTGCCGAAGCAGGTTGCCTTGGCGAAAGCGACGGAGGGCTACGCCACGCTTCTCCGCGACGTCGATCCGCAGGAAATCAACTCCCGCGCCGCGCTGGCGGCGCTACCGGTGACGCGCAAGAGTGAATTGATCGAACTGCAGGCCAGCAAACCGCCTTTCGGCGGCCTCAACGCGACACCGGCGGGCCAACTGGCGCGCCTGTTTCTATCGCCGGGACCGATCGCCGAACCGGAAGGCCAACAGGCCGACTTCTGGCGCATGGGCCGCGCCCTGTACGCAGCTGGGTTTCGCGCGGGGGACATCATCCAGAATTGTTTCTCCTACCATATGACGCCTGCCGGTTTCCTGTTCGATGGCGCGGCCCGGGCCGTCGGTTGCGCCGTCATTCCCGCCGGAATCGGCCAGACCGAACAGCAGTGCCACATGATCGCGCACTTTCAGCCCGTCGGGTACGCCGGAACACCGGATTTCCTCAAGATCATTCTCGCCAAGGCGGATGAGCTGGGCGTCGACGCCTCGTCGATCACCAAGGCGCTGGTCGGCGGTGGCGCGCTTTTACCGCCCTTGCGCAAGGAATACGCCGACCGCGGCATTCAGGTCTTGCAAAGCTACGGCACCGCCGATGTCGGCAACATCGCCTACGAATCGGAAGCGCAGGAAGGCATGATCGTCGAGGAGGAAATCATCCTTGAGATCGTCCGACCCGGCACCGGCGATCCCGTCGCCGAAGGCGAAGTCGGCGAAGTGGTCGTGACCCTGCTGAATCAGGATTACCCGCTGATTCGCTTCGGCACGGGGGATCTCTCGGCAATCCTGTCCGGGATCAGCCCCTGCGGCCGCACCGCGCCCCGAATCAAGGGCTGGATGGGCCGCGCCGACCAGCGCACTAAGATCCGCGGCATGTTCGTCGATCCGGTACAGATCGACCGGGTGCTGAAAGCCCATGACGACGTTTCGCGAATGCGCCTCGTCGTCGGCGAAGAGGGCGGTCTGGACACGGTCACCTTGCAATGCGAGGCAACATCCCAGGATGACGCGCTGGCCGAGAAAATTGGGGCCGCCTTCCAAGCAGAATGCAAGGTACGCGCAACCGTCGAGTTCGCCGACGAACTGCCCAAAGACGGCAAGATCATCGACGATATTCGAGTCTATTAATAGCAACAGCGTCGAATCATCCTTGGTCGAATTTCTTTTCGGCCATCCGATACAAGCGCAAAAGAATGGTATTTAAGACAATTCGCCACGAACACCCCTCAAATGGGGGACTAACGCGGCGCGAAGACGGTCTACCAATGAGCCCTAACTTGCGCAAAGCCTTGTCCCGCACCAAAGTGGCGATATGGAAAAACTGCTGCCAGAGCCCATCGCCTTTGCCGGATCGATGATCTTCCTCTCAATAGCGGTTGTGGCTTTCGCGTTGTTGAATCCGGAGTTTCGCCTCTGGTTGGAGAACACGCCCCAGGGCCTCAATACGGCGGTCGGTGCGTTCGCAGGAACCGTTATCGGGCTTTTGGCAATCGCAGCCGCCATCGTCTATCACGGACGCCTGAAATACGGCGACAAAGAAACAGCCGAAGCGGAAGAGGCGAGAGTTCTCGCCGCCGCAATCCACGGCGAAATCGTCGCTCTCACACAGTGGCTCGCCTCACAGGCGGCAAGAGCACCGGATTATCGCTCGAATGAAGCCACCGCCGGATCGGAACTGGCGGGATTCGCCACGCGGCCCGTCTACGAAGCGAATGCCGGCCGGTTGGAATTACTGGGACCGGACCTGGCGGCCGCCGTCGCCTACTGCCATGCGATCTTCGAGCATGCGGAATGGGAGCACAACGCAGCGCTCTCGAACGGAACTGTAAACGGCAACGGCAGCTTACAAACGGTGGAGGCCAAACTTCGGACCACGGCGGATTATCTCGCCGCATTCGCCAAAAACGGGCCTGGCCAGATCGATCAAGCCGGCCGCGACGCGATCTTCGCAACGTCAGAGGACGACCGCGAAGCTCTCGCGTAAAATGACACAAATTTGCCCCATTCCGGGCCTTTATTTGCCACTTCCAAATGATGATATGAAGACTGCTGAGACCTCCCCTCTCAGTCGGGGCTGACCCCATCAGTCTCGCATTGCGGTCTTCGACCGTACCTGGGAGCGGTTGCTGGCCCACCCCCGGCAGCCGCTCCCTATTTCTTTGTAAAGCATGATCCGACACCTGCCGCGGCGCGCCGATATGCTATATAGCGGCGACTCTCTCGCGTGGGCCCATCGGACAATGCCGACTTTCGACCCTCAAAGCTTTGCTGGCGAAGAATTGCTGTGCATTCGCGGCGAACGGACCGTGTTCGCCGCCCTGGACTTCACCGTCTCCGGCGGCGATGCGCTGATCCTGTCGGGCCCAAATGGCAGCGGCAAGTCGAGCCTATTGCGCGTGATGGCCGGCCTGTTGGCGCCGGCCGCCGGAACGCTCCGGCGCAACGGTGCCGCGGTCGAAGAAGATCCGGAAGGCCATCGTGCCAGCCTGCACTATGTCGGACATCTGGATGCGGTGAAACCGGTCCTGACGGTGGTGGAAAACCTGTCGTTTTGGGCCGCCATGCAAGGCGATAGGACTCAGGTTACGAGCGCGCTGGAAACGTTCGGGCTGGCACCGCTCGCAAGCATGTCGGCACGGCTCCTGTCCTCCGGCCAGCGCCGCCGGCTCAACCTGGCACGGATTGCGGCGAGCCCGGCACCTTTGTGGCTGCTCGACGAGCCGGCCGTGGGGCTGGACACCGCCTCGGTGGCGATCTTGACCTCCCTTATCGCCGCACATCGCGCGCAGGGCGGTATCGTCATCCTGTCCACCCACACCGATCTCGGGATCGAAGCGGCGGCGAGCCTGCATGTCGACGATTTCAGCGTGGCGGTCGTGGCGGCGTGAGAGCCATGGCCGACATAATGCTGCGCGACCTGCGCATCTCCCTGCGCCAGGGATCCGACATCGTCGTCGTCGTGATGTTCTTCGTCATCACCGTCGCGCTGTTCCCCTTCGGGGTCGGACCGGAAGGCAACATACTGGCGCGGATCGCGGCCGGCGTGGTCTGGGTTTGCGCCATGCTGGCGACCCTGTTGTCGCTCGACCGGATGTTCCTGGCCGACTATGAGGACGGTTCGCTAGAGCAGCTCGCCTTGTCGCCGCTGCCCCTGGAAGCGGTCGTCCTGGCGAAGGCCGCCGCGCATTGGCTGGTTACGGGCCTGCCGCTGATCGTCGCCGCCCCGGTGCTCGCCACCCTTCTGCACATGGCGCCGGAAGGCTATTTGACCCTATTCCTTGTCATGCTCCTGGGCACCCCGACCTTGAGCTTGATCGGCGCCATTGGCGCATCGCTGACCTTGGGCGCGCGCCGCGCCGGGGTTCTCGTCTCGGTACTCGTCCTGCCGCTCTACATCCCGGTGCTGATTTTCGCCGTGGGTGCGATTGACGCGGCGTCCATGTCGCTGACGGCACGGCCGCACCTGCTGTTCCTCGGCGCCATACTGGCCGGCGCCTTGCCGCTCGCCCCCTGGGCCAGCGCCGCGGCGATCCGGCAGGCGCTAAGCTAAGGGCCTAGGCGGGAGCCGGCCGTTCGATCGGGCGTTCGTCGATCGGCCAATGAAGGGCAGCGGCTGCAACCCCGAGACCGACCGAAATCCACCACACCATATCGTAGGACCCGGACAGTTCGAACATGTAGCCGCCGATCCAGGCGCCGAGGAAACTGCCCAACTGATGGCTGAGGAAGACGATGCCCAGCAGCATCGACGCGTGTTTCAGGCCGAACATCTGCATGACCAGCGCCGAAGTGACCGGCACCGTGCCCAGCCAGAACAATCCGATCATGGCGGCGAAAACCATCACGCTGGTGACCGAGGGTGGCGTCATCATGAATATGGCGATGGCCGCGGCCCGGCACAGATAAAGCGTCGATAGCACATACTTCTTGTTAAATTTGTCGCCCAGCGCCCCGGCACCGAGCGCGCTGAACACATTGACGATCCCCACGATTCCGATCGCCCAGGCACCGATCTCCGCCCCGAGACCCAGATCGACCACATAGGCCGGGAAATGGGTGGTGATGAAGGTGACATGGAAACCGCAGACGAAATAACCGGCATTGAGGAACAGAAAGCTGTTATGGCCCGCCGCCTCTCGAAGCGACTCCGTGATGGTCTGATTGTTCGCCGCCGCGGGCGCGGCCGGCTTTCCGGCCAACGCGGCTGCGAGCGGCACCATCAGCAGGGACAAGGCTGCCAGATAGATCAGCGCCACCGACCAACCAACCGAATCGATGAAGGCCTGACCCATGGGCACCATCACCAGCAGCCCCAAGGAACCGCCCGCTGACGCCACGCCGAGCGCCATGCTGCGCCATTCCTCGGCAACGCTGCGACCAACCGCGGCCAAGACGGTCGAGAAACCGCACCCGGCGATGCCGACGCCGACCAGGAAGCCTGCCCCAATATGCGCAGTCAACGGCGTGGTGGCGTATCCCATCAACAACGTGCCGGCACCGAACATCAGCGCCCCGCCGATGATGACCCGCGCTGAGCCATATCGATCCGCGATCATCCCCGCGAAAGGTTGCGCGAATCCCCAGAACAGATTTTGCAGCGCAATGGTCAGAGCGAAAATTTCGCGCGACCAGCCAAGGTCCGTGGAGACCGGCTGCAGAAAAACGCCATAACTGGAACGGATGCCGAACGAAAGGAGTCGAATGATACCGCCACAGGCGATTACAGCGATGGTTCCGGTCCGCAAACTCGACATGCGTTACATCCTTTCCACGCCGCGGCGCGGTGAAGTACTAACAAAACGGTCGATCGACCGCTGGGTCATGGATACACGGCGGTCGTTTTGGCCGCAAAGACAAGTTTCGGTATTTATCTGCCAAAATCGGCCGATTTTGGCAGCGCGTTTTACTTTCCCCGCAAGGCCGAACCTTTTGCGCGCGAAATCGTTAAGGAAATAGAAATAGGCCGCTGTTACAGCTTATTCTATGGTTAACAGTGTGACGTTTGGCACTGAACGCCCAACGCGACCCGCCTAAACTGGGTGCGACGAAAAGTTTTTTGGCACGGTACGGCTTCCCCACTATATAGACCCTTATGCATAGGTTCGCGAACCCCAACCAGTTCCTGCGTATCGCAAATCCGCTCCTGCCCTGGGTCGCATGGCTGGCCGTGCTGAGCATCGGCGCCGGCCTGTATCTGGGCCTCTTCCAGGCGCCGCCAGACTATCAGCAAGGCGAAACGGTTCGGATCATGTACGTCCATGTCCCGGCTGCCTGGATGGCCTTGTTCTGCTACGCCTCGATGGCGATCGCCAGCGCCATGGCGCTGATCTGGCGCCATCCTCTGGGATTCCTCATCGCCAAGGCCAGCGCGCCCGTCGGCGCCTGTTTCACCGTGATCTGCCTCGCCACCGGTTCATTGTGGGGCAAGCCCATGTGGGGCACCTGGTGGGAGTGGGACGCGCGCATGACCTCGGTCTTGATCCTGTTTTTTCTGTATGTCGGCTACATGGCGCTGGTTGACGCCTTCGACGACGCGACCCGGGGCCAACGCGCGGCCAGTATCCTGGCGTTGGTGGGTGCGGTGAACCTGCCGATCATCAAATTCTCGGTCGAGTGGTGGAACACGCTGCACCAACCGGCGAGCGTTATCCGGCTGGACGGACCGACGATTCACAGTTCGATGCTGTGGCCCCTGCTGCTCATGATCATCGGGTTCACGGCCTTCTATTTGGCAATTCTGGTGGTTAGAACACGCAGCGAGATTGCCGCCGCGAAAATTCGAAATATCCGTCTCGGACAGGTGCACGGCTGATGGACAGCGTATCGGAGTTTTTCGCGATGGGCGGCTACGCACCCTATATCTGGCCCGCCTATCTGATCGCCGCCGGAATCCTGGTGGCCCTGCTGGGGCTGTCGCTCCGCGATCTCAAACGCAATGAGAACACGCTGAAGACGCTGCGGGCGGAACGCCGCGGCGGCGCAATCGAAGAGGCCGAGTCATGAGTGCGACATCGACGGGCCGGACACCGGCCACCCGCAAGAAAAAGCGGCTTTACGCAGTCCTTGCCGGGCTGACCATGCTGGGTGTCGCGGCAGCGCTGGTGCTGACCGCCTTCGAAGACAACATCGTCTTCTTCTACAGCCCGACGGATATCACCCAGAAAGACCTTCGTCCCGGCCAGACCGTCCGGCTCGGCGGCTTGGTCGAAGCGGACAGCGTCAAGAAAGCGGACGACGGGGTCACGACGGAGTTCGTCATCACGGATACCAACAAGACCATTTCGGTGCGCTATGCCGGCCTGCTACCGGACCTGTTCCGCGAAGGGCAGGGCGTCGTCACGCAAGGCACGCTCGGGTCGGACGGCATCTTCGTCGCCTCTGAAGTGCTCGCCAAGCATGACGAGAACTACATGCCGAAGGAAGTCGCGGACGCGCTGAAAAAATCCGGCAATTGGAAGGAGACCGAGAAATGATCGCCGAAATCGGTCATTTCGCGCTCATGCTGGCGCTGGTCGTCGCGCTGGTGCAGTCCATTTTGCCGATGGCGGGGGCCGCGCGCGGCAATCATAGCTGGATGGCAACCGCCGCACCGTCTGCGATCGTGCAGTTCCTGTGCACCGCCGTGGCGTTCGGTTGCCTGCTATACAGCTTCTCGGTCAGCGATTTCACCGTCATCAACGTGGCCCAGAATTCCAACTCGCTGCAGCCGATGATCTACAAGGTCTCGTCGACCTGGGGGAACCACGAAGGATCGATGGTCCTGTGGGTTCTGATCCTGGCGCTGTTCGGCGGTATGGTGGCGATGTTCGGCGGCAACCTGCCGCCAACGCTGAAGGCGCGCACCCTGTCGGTGCAGTCGATGGTCGCTTTCGGTTTCCTGCTGTTCATCCTGGCCACGTCCAACCCGTTCGAGCGGCTCAATCCGCCGCCGATCGACGGCCGGGACCTCAACCCGCTGCTGCAGGATATCGGCTTGGCGCTGCACCCGCCGATGCTCTATGTCGGCTATGTCGGCTTTTCGATCTCCTTCTCATTCGCGATCGCCGCCCTGATCGAGGGCAAGGTCGATGCTGCCTGGGCACGCTGGGTACGGCCCTGGACGCTGCTTGCCTGGATCTTCTTGACCGCCGGCATTCTGCTCGGCAGCTGGTGGGCCTATTACGAGCTCGGCTGGGGCGGTTGGTGGTACTGGGATCCGGTCGAGAACGCCTCCTTCATGCCATGGCTGGTCGGCACCGCACTGCTGCATTCCGCCATCGTCGTCGAGAAGCGCGACGCGCTGAAGACCTGGACGATCCTGCTGGCGATCCTCACCTTCTCGCTCAGCCTGATCGGCACCTTCCTCGTCCGGTCCGGCGTGCTGACCTCCGTGCACGCTTTCGCCACCGACCCGGAACGCGGCGTGTTCATCCTGGCGCTGCTCGTGATCGCCATCGGCGGCAGCCTGGCGCTCTACGCCTGGCGCGCGCCGGCGCTGAAGGGCGGTGGCCTATTCGCACCGGTCAGCCGCGAGGGCAGCCTGATCCTGAACAATCTGCTGCTGACCACCGCCTGCGCCACCGTGTTCATCGGCACGCTCTACCCGCTGCTGCTCGACGCCATGACCGGCGACAAGATCTCGGTTGGCCCGCCCTTCTTCAACGCAACCTTCGTCCCGCTGATGATCCCGCTGATCATCGCACTGGGCTTTGGGCCGATGCTGTCCTGGAAACGCAGCGACTTGAAAGGCGTGGTGCAGCGCCTGCAGTTCGCCTTGGTCGTGGCCGCCGTGGTGACCGCCATCGCCGCCTACATCACCTGGGGCCGTTCAATCTTCGGCGCAATCGGGCTCGGCCTGTCCGGCTGGCTCGCCGCCAGCGTGCTGATCGAGTTCGGATCCCGCATCGGCATCGGCCGCGCCAGCGCCGGCGACGTGCTGCGCCGCGCGGTGGGTCTGCCGCGCGCCGCCTGGGGCATGATGCTGGCCCATCTGGGCTTCGCCGTGCTGGCCGCCGGTGCGACGGGCGCATCCGTCTGGCAGGACGAAGCCATCCAAAGCATCAAGGCCGGCGACTCGATCACCATCGCCGGCTACGAATTCACGCTCCGCAACGTCGACAATGTGCGCGGCCCGAACTATGTCGCCCAGCGCGGCGTCTTCACGGTCAAGGAAGACGGCACCTTGGTGGCGACGCTGGCACCGGAACGACGTCGCTACTTGGTCCAAGGCACCGACACGACGGAATCCGCGATCTACAGCAACGGCATCGCCGATCTGTACGCCGTATTGGGTGAGCCGCAAGGCCAGGGCCGCTGGATCGCCAAAGTGTACTTCAAACCGCTCGTTCCCTGGATTTGGCTCGGCGGCACCATCATGGTGCTGGGCGGAATCGTTTCCTTGACCGACCGGCGGTTGCGGGTTGGCGCGCCGACGCGGAAACAGGCGCCGACCCCGGCAAGCGCGCCGGCGCCCGCGGAGTAACCGCGCATGCCGCGCTTGCTGTTTATCCTGCCGCTGCTGCTGTTCGGCGCCATCGCCGCCTATTTCGCGGTCGGCCTGACCAAGGATCCGCGGCTGTTGCCGTCCGCCCTGATCGACAAGCCGGCGCCGGAGTTCGACCTGCCGCCCGTCCATGACGGCCAGGAGGGATTTGCAAAGGCAAACCTGGGCGGCGAAGTTAAGTTGGTCAACGTCTTCGCCTCTTGGTGCGTCCCCTGCAAGGTCGAGCATCCCGTTCTGATGCGCTTCGCCGAAACGAACGACACCCCGCTCTACGGCATCAACTACAAGGACAAGAAGACCGATGCCGTGGCCTGGCTGAAGCAGCTCGGCGACCCCTATAAGCGAATCGGCCAGGATCTAAGCGGACGCGTGGGAATCGAATGGGGCGTCTACGGCGTGCCGGAAACCTACGTCGTCGACCGCGAAGGCCGCATTCGCTACCGCCATGTCGGCCCCGTCCTTCCGGAAGCGATGAAGGAGAAGATCCTGCCGCTGATCGAGGAGTTGAAAAAGTGAAGGCATTCGTTCTCGGCCTCACCATGATCTTCCTATCCAGCCTCAACGCCCTGGCGGTCAATCCCGACGAGGTGCTGGACGATCCGCTGCTGGAAAAACGCGCCCGCGCTCTGTCCGTAAACATTCGCTGTCTGGTCTGCCAGAACCAGTCGATCGACGATTCCAATGCCGACCTGGCGCGTGACTTGCGCGTTCTCGTGCGGGAGCGGCTGGTCGCCGGCGACAGCGATACCGAGGTTCTGGATTATCTGATCGCGCGCTACGGCGATTTCGTCATGCTGAAGCCGCCATTCAAGGGATCGACCTATATTCTCTGGTTCGGCCCTCTTATCGTCTTCGTTCTCGCCGCCATCGGTCTGACCGTCTATTTCCGGCGGCGTCAGACCGAATATGCCGACGCCGGCGACAGTACCGGCCGCCTCAGCAGTGACGAGCGTGAAAGACTGACCCGACTGCTCGACAGGGAAGACGGATGACGGTCTGGATCATCGCCATCATCATGGCCCTCGTGGCGGCTGCCGTCGTGCTGCTACCGCTGGTGCGCCGACGCGACCGGGAAGACGACTCTGCCGCCTACGATATCGAGGTTTACAGGGACCAGCTCGATCAGGTGGGGCAGGACTACGATCGCGGCCTGATGTCCGCCGAACAGGCACAGGCGGCGAAAACCGAAATCTCGCGCCGGCTGCTGCAGGCGGATACGCGGCTCCAAGCATCGCTTGGCCGCACAACGGACACAAAAAGCACAGGACAAATTGCAGTGATTTCTCTCGTCGCCTTGATCGTTCCTCTGGGCGCGCTCGGCCTTTACGGCTATCAGGGCGCGCCAGACATTGCCGGCATGCCGTTCGCCGAACGCGCCTCGTCGCGGACCCAAACCGCGCAAGGAGGACAAGGCCAACCGCCAATGAATCTAGATGCCGCCGCGGTGCAATTGGAGCAGCGGCTGCAGAAAAACCCGGATGACCTGGGGGGCTGGCTGCTGCTGGCCCGCACCTACATGTCGACCCAGCGCTACCCGCAAGCGATCACCGCCTTCGAAAAGGCGCTCGGACTCGAAGCCGGCAACGCCGACATAACCTCCAGCTACGGCGAAGCGCTTTATCTCGCCGCGGGCGAAGTGGTCACACCGGCGAGCCGCGCCGCTTTCGAAGAAACCCTGAAGAAAAAGCCCGACGATCCGCGCTCGCGCTACTATCTGGCACTCGCCGAATACCAGGCCGGCGACAAGAAGAAGGCGCTCGACGGCTGGGCGTCCCTGGTCGGCGATTCCCCATCCGATGCCCCCTGGCTGCCGTCGGTGCGCGCGCGCGCGGCGCAGGCCGCCGAGGAACTCGGCCTCGATGTCGCTGCCGTACTGCCCAAACCGTTACCGCCGCGCGGCGACGTGAAGGAGCCCCGGCAGGCCGCCCGCGGCCCGTCGCACACCAGCATCGAAGAAGCGGCCAATCTCTCGCCGGAGGAACGGGCTGAACGTATCCAAGGCATGGTTGAAGGGCTGGCCGCCAGACTCGAAGACAATCCGCGGGACTTCCAGGGCTGGATTCAGCTCATCCGCTCCTATGCGGTGCTGAACGAGAGAGAGAAGGCGAAGGAAGCGTTGACCAAAGCCCGCGAAGTTTTCGCCAAGGCACCATTCCCCAAACAACAGCTTGCCGCACTCGCGGGCCAGTTGGGCCTTGAGGGCGACGGACCGCGCGGTCCGACCGAAGAGGATGTCAAGGCGGCCCAAGAAATGTCGCCCGAAGACCGCGAGGCGATGATCGAATCCATGGTCGCGCAGCTGGCCGAGCGGCTGCAGGAGAACCCGAACGATCTCGCTGGATGGACCCAGCTTGCGCGCTCCTACACCGTGATGGGCAAGCATGATAAAGCCAAGGAAGCCCTTCGTTCGGCATTGAAGGTATCACCCGACAATGTGGACCTGCTGGTCCTGTTTGGCCGAACCGAGCGGGCAATGAACGGCAACCGGTCGACCCCGGATTCGTTGGAGGCCATGCGCAAGGTCCTTGCCATCGCGCCTAAGCATGTCGAAGCGCTCTGGTTCCTGGGCGGTGCGGCTGCTGCAGCCGGCAAAAAGGAAGAGGCCAAGTCGTTGTGGGAACGTGCTATTGCGCAATTCCCTGCCGGCGCACCGGAACGTGCGCAACTTCAGGCTCGAATCGATGAATTGAAGTAAAAACCGCCAGAAACGCGTCGATTTCAGCGCAATATCAGCGATTTACCCAATAATTCTCTATTTGCAGCCTTTCTCGAATGGGTCCATAGTTATGGGCATATCTTCGGGGGGACACCGCATTGTGCGGTACCGAGGGGGCGTAGGTCTGTTGTCCACACGGCAATGGAGGAACGTCCATGCATGTCAAAGTGATCTTGAAAGGCAAGGGATCGGCCGTCGAGACGATCCAGCCTGACGCCACGATCGCGGATGTCATCGACCGCCTGAAATCGCGGCGCATCGGAGTTCTCGTCGTCAGCGGAAATGGCCAGTCGGTCGACGGCATTATCTCCGAGCGCGACATCGTAAACGGGCTTGCGGAACATGGTGCGAGCCTGCTCGATCAACGGGTCGACGCGCTGATGACCGCGAGCGTGCGGACCTGTACCGGGGAAGATACCGTCATGTCGGTCATGGAGTTGATGACCGACCGGCGCATCCGGCACGTCCCCGTTGTCGAAGAGGGCAGGCTCACCGGAATCGTGAGTATTGGCGATGCCGTGAAAAACCGGCTGCACGAACTCGAGAACGAGGCCTCTCAGCTCCGCGAATACATCAATACCTGAGGAGCGGCCTCACGCGTCTTTCGGCAGGAAGCCGAAGTTGAACACGTAATCTTCGCGGCGTTCCGCCATTCTGTGATGGCGGTCGCCGTCGAAGGCGTCGATCGGCCGCAGCACGCCATGCCTCAGGAACAGGCCGCGATAACCTAGCGCCTCGACAGCGGCGATGGCCTCCTCGATCGGCTGCTTGGTATGCGCTTCCTCCATCTCGATCAGAAGGGACGGCCGGTCCCGAGCGATCGTCTCGCGCGCGCCGTCCAGGACTGCTTGTTCGAACCCTTCTACATCGATCTTGATGAATCCGATATCCGAAAGGCCAAGATCGTCAAGCCGCTTGGCTTCGATTTCGACCCCCATGAAATCATCGGCGACCTTGACGTCACTGAGGCTGGCCCCCTGGTTTGAGAAGCCACCACGCCGGTGACGCGGCACGCGCAATGTCGCCGCCCCAGACCGGTCGGACAATGCGATCGGCGAAACCTGGATACGATCGCCGGCGATGCGCTGCAGGAAACGGAACATCTTCGGGTTGGGCTCGAAGGCATGCACCGCGCGCGAGCAATCCTTCAACAGCCACGCATACACGCCCTTGTTCGCGCCGATATCAAGACTGGTCCGTGCCGGATCGGCGAGAAACGGTAGCAACGCGATTTCCGCTTCGCCCTGCCGGCGCTCCTTCGCGATCCGATAACGCATGTAGAGCGGCACCGGCACGAGGGCGAACTTCAGCCGTTCCTCGAAGGTCCAGGGCGGTTCCCAAACCTGTTCGATATCATCAGTCCCGCTCGCCATGCCCCTCGCCCGCAATGTCGCCGGAACGTACTCACCGCCTCTGCCGGGCACAAGCGTGCTGGCGACGGCACTGTGAATCTACGGAAATTCGGTTCCTATTTGGACGAACCCGAGCTGCTTTCGCGGCATTTTTTACGGATGATTCGATACCGGCTGCGCGCGCAAACCAAGACGGCCACACCGTGATCGATGTGGCCGTCCGCTAGAACTGTGGTCCGGTCAGGCGGTGCAAGTCCGGAATAGAGCCAGCATCGCGTCCCAGGATTCCTGAGTCGCCGCCTCGTCGTAGCTTTCCCGCTCCTCGCAGAAATAGCCGTGCCCGACGCCGGGGAAGACATTCATCGTGTACCGCTTATGCGCGGCCGTCATCGCCTCGGCGATGCGGCCATGCTCTTCGGCCGGGATCGACTGGTCTTCGCTGCCATACCAAAGCTGAATCGGCGCCTGCATTTCGCCGCAGCGGTCGAGCAGGATCTTCCGGCCCGCGAAATCCTCGACCGGCCCGATGCCGCCGCCATAAAAGCTCGCCGCCGCCTTGATGCGCCCGGCCAGGGCCGCGTTGGCGAGGAAGGTGTAACGGCCGCCCATGCAAAATCCGGTCACGCAGTTGGCGCCGCTTTTCACCTCGCTGCGTGCCTCCATGAAGTCGAGCGCCGCCGCGGACTGTGCCATCACCTTATCGTCGTCCATCGCCTTCAGATGGCCGATCGCGCCGTCCAAATCGGTGTACTCGTAAATCTTGCTGTCATAGATATCCGGCGTAATCGCCGCGAAGCCGGCGTCGGCGAAACGCTGCGTCAGATTTTCGAAGTGACTGTTGACGCCGAAGGCCTCGATATAGATCAGAACGGCCGGATGCGGCCCGTCGCCCGCCGGGCGCCCGTAATAGGCTCGCGTGCCGTCACTCAATTCGACCCATTCACAACTGCCTGCCATGTGACTTTCCTCCCTGTGCCGTGGTGTTCGAGTTATCGTTTCGGAATTAGGGCCATGTTATGCCGCCAGACTGCCGGAAAACAATTACCCGGGCGCCCTTAACCGGAACCACGTTAGCCGCTACAGTTTTCCCGACGAACGGAGCGGACATGTCCGAGAGCTTGGACTGGGGACAGCGGCTGGAAGCCTTATTGACGGGCGCGCTGGCGATTTGGCGGATCGACGGCCAGGTCGAGCGCGACGCCAACGGCATCTGCATCCTCGAAACCGAACAAGCGACGGTTACAATCGCGCGTGTCACCGAGGATGGCGACCCTTATTGGGAGGTCGCCAGTCCCAATGGTGATTTACCGCCCCTCCCTTTCGGCGGCATCCAGGGCATGTTGCGGGCCGTCAAGGAAGCGGTTGGCGCCGACGAAACGGGGACTCGATTGGTCATCGGCCCGCAGGACGATCGCTGAGCGATGCTGCCCGTCTCCGTCCTCACCGGTTTTCTCGGTTCCGGCAAGACAACCTTGCTGTCCCGCCTGCTGCGACACGAGGATATGGCGAAGACCGCCGTTATCATCAACGAGTTCGGGGCGGTGGGGCTCGACCACATGCTGGTCGAAGCCAGTGACGAGAACATCGTCCAACTCAACAGCGGGTGCCTGTGCTGCACGATTCGCGGCGACCTCGTCTTCACGCTGCTCGACCTGCTCGGCCGGCGCGACCGCGGCGAAGTGATGGCGTTCGAGCGGATCGTGATCGAGACGACCGGTCTGGCCGACCCGGCGCCGATCCTGCAGGCGCTGATGACGGACACAGCGCTGGCCGGCGACATCCAGGTCGATGGTGTGGTGACCACCGTGGACGCAGTCACCGGTGCGGCGACTCTCGACCGGCATCCGGAGTCCGTAAAGCAGGCCGCCGTCGCCGACAGGATCGTCCTGACAAAAACCGACCTCCCTGAAGCGGCGGATTTGCAGGACCGGTTGACTACCGTCAATCCGACGGCCTCTCTGTTCACGGCGATCAAAGGCGATATCGCGCCGGGCCTCTTGTTCGACAGCGGTGTGTTCGACCCATCGGCGAAACCGGCCGACGTGCAAGCCTGGCTTGCTGCGGAAGAGCATGCCCACGACCATGCGCATGACGTGAACCGGCATGGCGACGGCATCACCGCCCACGCCATGGTTCGCGAGGAGCCCATCCATGCGGTCGCACTCACCCTGTTTCTGGAGATATTGGCGGAACATTGCGGGCCCGACTTGCTCCGAATGAAGGGATTGGTCAAGCTTGTGGAAAGCGCCGACCGGCCGGCGGTCGTGCATGGCGTTCAAAACGTGTTTCATCCGCCGGTCTGGCTCGATCGCTGGCCAGCAGAAGACCGCAGCAGCAAACTGGTGTTCATCACGAAGGATCTGCCGGGACAATGGTTCGAGGATCTGCTCCAGGCGCTCGACGCCGAGGTAGCGGAAGCACACGAACGGCAGCGCTAGACAGGGAGGGAACAATGTTCGATCTGATCATCCGCGGCGACAGGGTCGTCACACCACAAGGGATGGGCGCATGGGATGTCGCTGTGAAGGGCGCCCAGATCGCCGCCATCGCGGCACCGGGCACGTTGGATGACGCCGCCGCGGGCCGCGTGATCGACGCGACGGGCAAGATCGTCATGCCCGGCGGCATCGACCCGCACGTCCATTGCGCCTGGCATATCCCGGCCCTGGAGGAAGGCGAAGAGCCGACCTATACCGCACCGCCATCCGTGGTCAGCCGCGCAGCGCTTTACGGCGGCACGACCACGATGATCGATTTCGCCTCGGGCGAGGCCGGCGACACGATCCAGCAGATGATCGAGAACCGCGACAAAGAGTGGGTCGACAAATGCTATTGCGACTTCGCCTATCACATCATGCTGCGCGGCGCGGTTCCGCCCGCCATCATCGAGGAGATCGGCGAAGCCGTTCAGGACGGCTACGCGACGGTCAAGGTCTTCACCACGGACATCACGCCGAGCCGCAAGGGCCGCATGGTGCATTTCGGTGACATCTGGGAAATCCTGAAGGTGTTGGCACGCGAAGGCGGCCTCGGCGTCATCCACTCCGAGGACAACGATATCGTCATGCACATGTATGAAAAGCTGTTCAGGGAGGGCCGGACCAGCTTCCATAATCTGGCCGAGGTTCATAACGCCTTGTCGGAAGATATTTCGTTCCGCCGCATCATCCGGCTGGCGGAGAATATCGAGGGCGCGGCGCTTTACATGATGCATGTGAGTGCCGCATCGGGTGTCTCGGCCATCGAGCAATCCCGCGCCAACGGCTTCCCGATGTATGGGGAGACCTTGCATCAATACATGCTGTACACCAGCGAGGACTACAAACGGCCGAACGGCCAGATCTATCACACCTACCCCTCGCTGAAGTCGCAAGCCGACCAGGACGGTTTGTGGGAAGGCACCCTGAACGGCGCGATCAATACGGTCGCCACCGACGAGATCTGCTGTTCGCTCTCCACCAAGGTGCAGGGCGACAAGATCGATGACACGACGGGCGGCAATTCCGGCGTCGAGCCGCGCGTGGCCGTGATGTATACGGAGATGGTCGAGAACCGCGGCTACTCGGTCGAGAGGTTCGTCGACCTCACCTCCTCCAATGCCGCCCGCATCATGGGCATGTATCCGCGCAAGGGCGCACTTGCGGCCGGTAGCGACGCCGATATCACGATCCTCGACCCGGACGAAAAGCGCACGGTCCGCAAGGAGGATTTGCACTCCACCGACTACACGCCCTGGGAAGGGCGCGAGGTCGCCGTTTGGCCGACCGTCACGATCCTGCGCGGCAAGATCATGGTCGAAAACGGCGAATTCTTCGGGGACGAGAAAGACGGCCAATATCTCAAGCGGTACGTCCCCGACGAAATTCGCAGCGGCCCCTTGCTGTAGGCGGCGGGTTCGACATGGGCAACGGAGGGAAGCCGCGCGTCGCGGTAATCGGCACCGGTGGGACGATCTCGTCGGTCGGCAAGCACAGCCTGGACCTGGTCAATTACGGCAACAACAACACCAAATACGATGCGGTCGAGCAGGTCGACGCCTTCCCTGAGGTGCGCGAGGTCGCCGAGGTCGAACCGGTCTTGTTCCGCGCCCTGTCGAGCACCGCGATGGGCGTGGCGGAATGGCTCGAACTGGTCCACGCGATCCACGATATCGCCGGCCGCGCCGACCCGCCGGACGGCATCGTCGTCACGCACGGCACGGCGACGCTGGAGGAGACCGCGTACTTCCTGAACCTGACCTTGAAGACCGACATTCCGGTCGTCGTGGTCGGCTCGCAGCGACCGGCCAGCGCCTTCAGCACGGATGCGGGGATGAACCTGCTGAATGCGATCCGTGTCGCCGGGTCCGAACAGGCGCGCGGCCTTGGCGTGCTGGCGCTGCTGAATGACGAGATCCAGGCCGCACGCGAGGTTACCAAGACATCGACCTACCGTTTGCAGACCTTCCGCTCGCCCGATTTCGGCGTCCTGGGACACGCGGATGGCGATGGTACCGTGGCGATCTACCGCAAGCCGGTCCGACGCCATGCGCCGGACACCGAATTCGATGTCACGGGCCTCGACGATTTACCCCGGGTCGACATCCTGTATTCCTATGCCGGTTCGGACGGCGCCGCCGTCAACGCCTTCGTGAAGGCGGGTGCCAAGGGCATCGTCGCCGCGGGCATGGCGCCCGGATTCTGCACGGTGAACGAATGCGCGGCGCTGGAGAAGGCACAGGCAGCCGGCATCGTCGTCGCACAGGGTTCGCGCGCCGGCAGCGGCCGGGTGATGCCGGGCGAAACCATGCGGCTGAAAGTCGCCGTTTCCGCCGACAATCTCAACCCGCAGAAAGCGCGCATCCTGCTGATGATCGCGCTGACCAAGACCACCGATTTAGAAGAGTTGCACCGGATTTTCACGAGCTATTGAGCGATCGAACATGACCACAGACACCTACGACTACATCGTCGTCGGCGCCGGATCGGCCGGCTCCGTTCTTGCCAACCGTCTGACCGCCAGCGGCGAGCATCGCGTTTTACTGCTCGAAGCGGGACGCCCCGATCACTTCTGGACCAAGATTCCGATCGGTTTCTCCCGCATGATCGATTTGCCGGCCGCGAACTGGTGCTACGAGTCGGAACCGGAGGACAACACCTCGCAACGGCGTATCCCAGTGCCACGCGGCAAGCTGCTCGGCGGGTCCAGCGCGATCAACGGCATGGTCTTCGTGCGCGGCCAGGCGCAGGATTTCGACACCTGGGCGCAGCTCGGCAATCGCGGTTGGAGCTTCAAGGACGTACTGCCTCTCTTCCGCAGCATGGAGAGCTATGCTGGCGGCGAAGACGATGTGCGCGGCCGTGAAGGTCCGCTGCAGGTCACCGACACGCTGGAACGCGGTCCGCTTTACGAGGCGATCATTGAAGCGGCCGAACAGGCCGGCATCCAACGCACGCCCGATTACAACAGCGGCGCCCAGGACGGCATCGGCATGACGCAGATGACGATCAGCAAGGGCCGCCGCATGAGCACCGCCCGCTGCTATCTCGACCCGGCGCAGGACCGGCACAACATCACAATCCAGGCTAATGCCCTAACGGAGGCATTGCTGCTCGACGGCAAGAAGTGCATCGGCGTGC
Source organism: Rhodospirillaceae bacterium (assembly GCA_028817685.1). Classification (GTDB taxonomy): domain Bacteria; phylum Pseudomonadota; class Alphaproteobacteria; order UBA8366. The sequence goes on along the minus strand of JAPPPC010000035.1, from coordinate 1,177 downwards.
GCTATGCGGTCGGCGGTCAGAAGCGCGAGGCCCGCGCCAATCGAGAGGTCATCGTCAGCGCCGGCGCGATCAACTCGCCGCAAGTGCTCGAGCTCTCCGGCATCGGCCAACCCGAACGGCTGCGCGAGGTCGGTATCGACGTAAACCATGAACTCCCCGGAGTCGGCGAGAATTTGCGCGATCACTACGCACCGCGCATGAAATGGCATATGCGCGCCGAGGGGTTGACCTACAACGAGACCGCGCGCGGGCTCGGCCTTCTGGGACAGATCGCGCGCTTCGCGGTCAAACGTGACGGTCTACTTGGCATGCCCGCTTCACCGGTGCGCGCCTATGTCCGCACCCGAGAAGGCCTCGACTCGCCGGATTTCGGTATATCCTGGCAGCCCTTCCTGGCAGAAGGAACCCGAAAACTAGCCAGAAAGCCGGGCATGACGGTGATTGGTCACGCACTGCGCTCTGAGAGCACGGGCAGCATACATCTGGCATCCAGCGACCCAACCCAGCCGCCCTCCATTCGGTTTAACTTCCTATCGGCGGAGATCGACCGCGACATCACCGTCGCCGGCATGCGGATCGTCCGCAAGATCATGACGGCCCCAGCGCTGGAGGACATCGTGGGTGACGAATTCGCTCCCGGCCCGAATGCCCAATCCGACGAGGAATTGCTGGATTACGTTATAAAAACGGGTGAAACGACCTATCACCCGATCGGGACCTGCAAGATGGGATCGGACCCGCAAGCGGTGGTCGACGAACGGTTGCGGGTGCATGGCATGGAAGGGCTGCGCGTCGCCGACGCCTCGATCATGCCGACCTTGACCTCCGGCAACACCAACGCGCCGTCGATCATGATCGGCGAAAAGGCGGCGCGTATGGTGCTGGAAGACGCGGCCTGATCGAATTAGGCGGCCGGGGCGACCGAGAGCCGCCCTTTGACGCCATGTTTCTCGATCAGTCCGGCGACGAATCCGGATGCCTTAGCCTCTTCGACGAACGCCTTGAGGAACGCGTAGGCGGCATCGTTGCCCTTGTTCACACCGACAGCCTGCTGGACGGCGGAAAACTGACCGTCGAGAATGCGCGCGCCCGGCAATTTTTCCAAATCCGAGACCAAGCCGGGCCGAAGACCGGCGAGCGCTTCCAGCCCCTCATTCGCGAACAGCTCGAACGAACC
>JAPPPC010000089.1 GCA_028817685.1 Rhodospirillaceae bacterium | reverse complement strand
TGGCTGACACCTGGGCGGCGGACGGCATTGCCGTCGCGGCAACGATGAGTATTGAGAAACAAAGAGAGGATATGAGTTTCACGCGATGTTCCTTGCGGTTTGCCGTGTCCTGCCCAACCCGGCGATTGCGTTGTTTACGAGCGGCCTATTTCTTTTTCTTCTTGGCGGCTTGGTGAATATCCTGTGCGCGGATCCAACCGGCGGTGCCTTCCGGCAGCAAATCCATCGCCCGTTTGGACCGTTGACGGGCTTCGGATTTCTTGCCCCTTAGCAACGCCTCTTCCGCGAGCGACAGCATCACATGAGCCTGGTCGTCATTGCGTGCGTGGGCGGTGGCGAGAAGACGCCAAAGCAGCGGCATTTCCGGCTCGTAGCGGACGGCCTGTTGCAAATTCTCGAGCGCCGCGTCGCTCGACCGGCGGTCCTTCAATTCAAGCTGCGATTGGGCGAGACTGACCCTGATCAGCGCGGCCCACGGCAACATTTCAACAGCTTTTTCATATGGTGGAATTGAATCGGCGACCCGTCCGGCATCCTGCAATACGTCACCCTTCAGTTCGTAAAGGAAAGGATCGTTTGGCGATTCCACGATAAGTCCGTCCAGCAGGGCCAGCGCTTCGTCGATTTTGAATTGTTTTTTGAAGGCCACCGCCCGGGCATATCGTGCGGAAAAGCTGGTATCGTCGGCTTTGTATTCGCGCAGAGTGCGCGATGGCGGGTTGATGAAACCCTTCAGTTTCGCCCGCATCCGATCGTGCGCCTCTACAAGATCCTTGCGCAGCGGTGTGTCCGAATGGCGCGACGTCGCAACATGGTTGCGCATGAATTCGATGCGGTCCCGGGTCAACGGGTGCGAGCGCAGATAGGGATCCTGACGGCCGGCGGACAGGAGTTCCTGTCCCGACAGCGTGCTTAAAAACTGCAAAAGGCCGCGCCCGGAATAGCCTGCCTCATCCAAGAAAAGGGCCGCAGCTTGGTCGGCGGACTGTTCCATCGTCCGCGTATAGCTGAGCAGCGAGCGCTGCTGCAAGGTCGCGCCGCCCGCGACAACGGCGCCCGCGGCTTCGCCCTGGCCGGTGGCGACGGCGGCAATACCGCCGAGGACCAGTGTCAGAATGGTCTTCGCGGTGTTGTTTTTGAGGGTTTCCTGTAGCCGGACCAGATGGCCGCCGGAGATGTGACCGGTCTCATGCGCAATCACACCGATGACCTGGCCGGCATTTTCCGCTTTCATAAGCAGGCCTGTATTGATGAAGAGCCTTTGCCCGCCTGCGACAAAGGCGTTCAGGGACGGGTCATTGACGATGTGAATCTGGATATCGCCGGTTTCGAGACCGGCGGCTTCGAAGATCGGCTGGGAGTACACGCGAATGGTATTTTCGATCTCCGTGTCGCGGATCAGCGAAATAGCGCTTGCCGTCGTCTGACCGGACAGCGTAATCAGAACAGCCCCGAAAACCGCCAGAAAACGGCTAACATATTTGGAACATTTTATGCGCATTGATGTGCCGAATCTCCTGAGAGACCGCACCATAGCTGGGGTCTATCGCCGCAGCAATCAAGTGATTGCGCTCGCTCTGGCCGCCGTGCTGACCGTCGGATGCGGCGGTGACAGCGGGTCAGACGGTAAATCGGGCATATTTTCTGGCCTCTCCGGTATTTTGCCCGGCTCGGAATCCCGTAGCCAGGCCAGGAGTACCCTGATCAGCAGCAACGTTGTTTTCTTTGGCGCTATCGCAGGGGATGAACCCAATGCCGTCATAGCGGCCGAAGATGTCCTAAAATTCGGGGGAACGGCAGCCGATGCGGCGGTTGCGCTCGCCTTGACAATGACGGTCACGATGCCGTCATCCATCAGTTTGGGTGGCGGTGGGGTCTGCATCGTGCATGACCCGGGTCAAAAGAAAACGGAAGTTATCGATTTCATCGCGCCGCCAGGCACATCGAACGCGCGGGCCGATCGACCCAGTGCTATTCCCACCTTGTTGCGCGGACTGGCGGCATTGCAGGTCCGATACGGGCAATCGGAACTTCGGGAAATATTGGCGAAGACCGAGAAAAAGGCGCGGTTCGGTCATATCGTGTCGCGAGCGGCAGCGCGGGAGATGGTGCTTGCGGCGAAACCGCTTTTTCAGGACCCCAACGCCCGAAGGGTGTTTGCGCGACCGGATGGCAGGCCCTTTGAAGAGGGCGACCGCCATATCCAGCAGGATCTTGCGGATACCTACGCGGCACTCCGAGCGGGAGGGGTCACGTCATTCTATGAAGGGCCCTTGGCGGCACGGATCGTAAAGGCGGTACAGGATGCGGGCGGCACCCTTTCCATAGAGGATTTGCGAAATTATGTCCCGCGCTGGCGCAAGCCCGTTGCGATTCCGTATGACGACCAGATTGTGAATTTTGTTCCTGCACCGGCGGGCGGCGGCATTACGAGCGGCTTGATGTGGAACATGTTGGCAATGGAAAACCGCTTTCAGGGGGCTGCCGGTGCAGCGCGGCTGCATCTGCTTCTGGAGACGGCGAAGCGCGCCTTCGGTGCACGGCCGAGCTGGTTGCAGTCCGTTGGGACCGTGAAGGCGGAGCAGGCTTTTGCGAATCCCGGCAACGCGCAATCACTCATGGCATCCTTCAACCGCAGCGCAGCGACTCCAATCGCGAAGCTGGATCCGGTGCCAGCGCCCGTTCGGGAGAATCCCGCCGGTACCGGGTTCGTAATCGTCGACCTAGTGGGTTTGGCGGTCGCTTGTAATCTAACCAATTACAATTTGTTCGGCACCGGGCGCGTTGCGCCGGGTACCGGGATCGTTCTTGCCGCGGCGCCTGGGCAAGCGGATCGCAACGCGCTCTCCCTCGGTCCGGTCCTGTCCTTCGACGCGGAGTTTCAAAGTTTTCGCTACGCAATCGCCGGATCGGGCGGAGCCGCAGCGATGACGGCCACAACCTCCGTGTTGGCCACCTCGGTGCAGCAGGGGGTCACCTTGGAAAAGGCGATCGAAGCGCCCCGGGTGCATCATGGCGGCGCCCCCGATATCGCCGTATTGGAAGCCGCGGTTCCCGAGAATATCAAGCGTGACTTGGAACAGCGTGGTCACAAGACGGCGGTCGTGCCGGCCTTGGGGAAGGTAAACGCGGGGGAATGCCCGCTTGGCCGCGCCGTGCGCACGTAGAATATCGCCTGCTTCGGCCGAGCCGATCCGCGCGGCGCCGGTTTGGCGGCTGAAGCGGAACGGTAGGAGACGATGAAATGCTGAAAGTGTCGCAGCGGGCGCTGGACATCCCGCCCTTCTTCGTCATGGAAGTTATGCGGGCGGCGAACGAACGTGAAATCGCCAAACAAGCCGTCCATCACCTGGAGGTTGGACAGCCGGGGACCAGTGCGCCGGAAGGCGCATTGCGGGCCGCCGAGAATGCATTACGCGCCGAGCGTCTTGGCTATACCGATGCGTTGGGTATTCCGGATATCCGTGAAGCGGTGGCAAAGCGATATGGCGACTATTATGGCCTGAATGTCGCACCGGAGCGGATTGTGGCGACGACCGGGTCGTCGGCCGGTTTCGTTTTGGCCTTCTTGGCCGCATTCGATCCGGGCGATCGTGTCGCGCTGGCGGCGCCGGGCTATCCTTGTTATCGAAATATCCTGTCCGCGCTCGGCATTGAGCCGGTTCTGCTGCCGGCCGAATTGTCGGACCGTTTTCAACCGACGCCGGCGCTGCTGGACAAGGCGCTTGAGGCGGGGCCGCTCGCCGGCTTGATCGTCGCCAGCCCGTCAAACCCGACCGGGACCATGCTCGATTCCAAATCGTTTCAGGAACTGGTGGCCTATTGCGGCGCGCATGATATCCGACTGGTCTCCGATGAAATCTACCATGGCATCACCTACGGCGCGGATGCCGACAGCGCGCTTTCCTTCACCCAGGACGCCGTCATCATCAACAGTTTCTCCAAATATTTTTCCATGACCGGATGGCGTCTGGGCTGGATGGTGATGCCGGAGGATCTGCTGCGGGTGACCGAAAGCCTCAGCCAAAATCTGTATATCTCGCCGCCGACGTTGTCGCAGATCGCCGCGGTTGCGGCGCTGGACTGTTCGGAGGAGTTGGACCGCAATGTTGCGCAGTACGCCCGCAATCGCGAGCTCTTGCTGGAAGAATTGCCGAAAGCCGGGTTTGACAGCATCGCGCCGGCGGACGGTGCGTTCTACCTCTATGCCGACGTGTCGCACATGACGAACGATAGCGACGCATTCTGCCGGACAATCCTGGCAGAGACCGGCGTCGCCATCACGCCGGGTATCGATTTCGATCCCGATCGCGGCAATCGGTTCGTGCGGTTCAGCTTCGCCGGCACCACCGACACCATGGCCGCGGCCGCGAAAGCGCTGCAGGATTGGCGAGAGGGTTAAAGGCCGCCGGTTAGCGCAGATCGACTTTAACCGGGCGCAAACTTGCGCACGATCAAAGTCGTGAATCTGCGCGCTCTATAGAATTAGAGCAAATTCACGTGTTAATCGGATCACCAAAGGTGATTCCGATTAATCACGATTTGCTCTAGCGCATAATTTTCTGCCACCAGCCGCCGCGTTTCGGTTTATCCGGCTCGGGCTCGGTTTCCGGCGCGCTGGCGGCCATCGGCACGGGCTCAGGTTCCGGAGACGGTTCGGTTGGTTCCGCGGCCGGCGTTTCAGCCACAACCGGTTCCGGCGATGTCTCTTCGCTCACTTCCGGTTCCGGGGTCGGCTCTTCGCTCACTTCCGGTTCCGGCGCTGCATCGTTGCTCGCAGCCGGTTCTTCGGCTGTAGGTGCCTCATCAGCAGCGGCGGCTTCCGGCTGCGCTTCGCTAACCGCTTCCGCTGCTTCCGCAGCATCGTCCGTTTTCGCTTTCCTGCGCGGGGCGCGACGGCGTTTGGGTTTGGCGTCTTCGCTGGATTCCTCGCCGGACGCCTCCGCCTTCTTGGACCGCCTGCGACGCGGTTTCTTCTTTTCTTCGGGTTCCGCTTCCGCATCTGTTTGCGGCGCTTCGCCTTCTTCCGCGGTTTGTTCGGTTTCGGCATCGGTTGCCGTTTCCGCTGACGTGTCCGCTTCCAGCGCTACCGCGCCGTCGGTTTCCGCGGCTTCGCTTGCGGTAACGGTCTCTTCCGTGCTCTCCGGCTTCCGGGATCTGCGGCGTCCGCCGCGTCGTCCCCGACGCCGGCGTTTCCTCGGCTCACCCTCGGTATCGCTGGTTTCCGCTTCCGGTGTGTCGGCGGCGTCCTCGCCAGCATCCGACTCGGACTTTTCGGCTTGCTCCTCGGTCGTCTCGGTCGTTTCGACCGTTTCGTCGTCGCGCCGTTTCGAGCGCCGCCGCCGTGACCGGCGTTTCCGTCTGCCGCCTTCCGCCTGCTCGCCATCGTCCGCCGTGGCGTTGCTCTCGGGCGCCTCCGCATCGGACTGATCCGTCCCTCGCGTCCGGTCGAGCCGGTACTCGGGCGGGATGAGGCTATCGTCGGTTTCGATCGATACGGTCAGATCGTAACGCGTTTCGATCTCGGCAAGGGTCACCCGCTTTTGGTTCAGGACGTACAAGGCGACCGCGGTCGGTACGTGCACCGTGATCTGCGCGGAGCGTTTGCGAATGCCTTCTTCCTCGATCGCGCGCAGGACATGCAGCGCGGTCGACTCGATCGACCGGACATGGCCAGCCCCGCCACAGGTCGGGCAAACATTGCTGGACACTTCCGCCAGACTCGGCCGCAACCGCTGTCGAGACATCTCCAGCAGGCCGAAATGACTGATCCGCCCAACCTGAATCCGGGCACGGTCCGCCTTAAGCGATTCCTTCAGCTTACGCTCCACCGCGTGGATGTTGCGCGAGTGCTCCATGTCGATGAAGTCGATGACGATCAAGCCTGCGAGATCGCGCAGCCGCAGTTGCCGGGCGATTTCCTCCGCCGCCTCGACATTGGTCTTCAGCGCTGTCTCTTCGATATTCCGTTCGCGGGTCGACCGGCCGGAATTCACGTCGATCGCAACCAGAGCTTCCGTCGAATCGAGGACGATGTAGCCGCCGGACTTCAACTGAACTGTCTGGTTGTGGATAGCGTCGATCTGGTTTTCCACCTGATAGCGATGAAAAATCGGGATGCCGCCATCCTTGTAGGGTTTCACCCGCACCGCGTGGCTCGGGATCAGCGTTTTCATGAAGTCCTTGGC
>JAPPPC010000884.1:3921-6200 GCA_028817685.1 Rhodospirillaceae bacterium | reverse complement strand
CGCTGCTGACGACCGAAGAGTGCCTGCTGCATCCGACACGCAATCCAGGCCTCGGCAAGGCGGCGCAGGAAACGCTGCTCAAACGAACGCTTGGCGTCGAGAAGATTATCTGGCTTGGCGAGGGAATTTCACCGGATCCGATTACCAACGGTCATGTCGACGGACTCTGCGTCTTCGTTGCACCGGGTACGGTGCTGTTACAAAGCACCGAAGATCGAAACGACGAGAATTACGCGATCACCCGGGATGCGAAACGCCGATTGCGCGGCGAGAGGGATGCCAAGGGCCGGTCCCTGGAAATCATCGAACTGCCGCTGCAGGACGACGTGCTGCACATCAATTTGTACATCTGCAATGGCGGGGTCATCGTGCCGACGGCGGATGATCCGCGTCAAGACGACGCGCCAATGGCAATCCTGCGCGAAATATTTCCCGACCGACAGGTGGTCGGCGTAACCGGTCGTGTCATCGCGGGTGGCGGCGGGGGCGTCCACTGCATCACGCAGCAGGTTCCCGCTTAGTCTAGTCCCGCGATCCCGAACATGTCGCGCAGGGCGCGCTGACCGGTCGGTGTAATTTCCAACGCGCGCGTGTTGTTGCGGCGGCGCACATACCCCTTCTCGAAATAGTGGCTGCAGATCGCGGCGCCCAGCTTGCCGGCGATATGGTGTCTGCGCTCGCTCCAATCGAGGCATGGCCGGCAGACAGGCCGGGAAGACTTGCGTTTGCCAGCAAGATCGATCCCGCGTGCAGCCAGGAATGCGGCGCCGGGCTCCGTTACCAGGCCGGATTCGCTGTCCAGTTCGACAACCCCTTCCGCGACCAGCCGGTCGGATATCGCAACGCCGAGCCGGCCGGCGAAATGATCGTAGCAGGTGCGGGCCCGTGCCATCGCCAAATCCCGTGGGCCGGTGACGATCTTTCGCTTCGGCGCGCCCAAATCGGCGGAAGCGATCTGCATGATGCCCTCCAACATCCGCGCCACCTCCGGCCGGGCGAGTTTGTGATACCGGTACCGGCCCTGCTTTTGAACGGATACGAGATTCGCCGCGGTCAGGCGGGCCAAGTGGCTGCTGGCGGTTTGCGGCGTCACCCCGGCGACGCGTGATAATTCCGTCGCAGTCAGGGCGCGGCCGTCCATCAACGCAGCGAGTATCGCCGCCCGCGCGGGTTCGCCGACCAACATCCCGATTTCCGCAATCTGATTCGTGCTGACCATGATGCATTCTCCAAGCTTCAGCATAGCGGATTTGTGTCGCGGTTACTTCGACCCCCATCGAAGCATGCGCGTGCCTTGCCGCTTTAGGGTCGCGCAGCAGGAATTTCCAAAAGCCAAGGTGCAACGCGTGGTCTCGCTGATCGTCGCCGGGGCGCAGGCGGCCTACGCCTTCGCACCGGTCTGCTTCGCATCGGTGCATGCCCTTTCGGCGGCGCATATCGAGGTGTCCGCTGTCAGCTTCTTCGCCACAACCGGCATGGTGCAGGCGCTGGCGATCCTTCTAACGCTGGTGGGTGAGCGCCAAGCGGCGCCAAAACTAGCGGTTTCCCGCCGCTGAGTTCTGAATGCCGATCGGCGGATGTTCGGCGATCGCGTCTTCGTTTAACTCAACGCCCCAACCGGGTCCCTGCGGCAGCTTAAGGTATCCATCCTCAATCTCCGGAACATAGGTCACGATGTCGTCCTTCCAGGGGACGTCATCCACATCGATTTCCATGATCCGGAAGTTCGGCAGCGCGGCGCAGAGATGCGCGCTCATGATCGTCGACAGATGGCCATAGAAATTATGGGGTGCGCAGTTGATCTCGTACGCCTCCGCCATGGCGGCGATCTTCAGGCTTTGCCACGCGCCGTTCCAGGGCAGATCGATGATCGCGACATCCATAGAATGGTGCTCGAAGAAGGGCCGGAACTCGCGTAATCCGTAGAGTGACTCACAGGAGGCGACAGGCGTGCGGATCGAGTTCCGGATGTGCCGCAGACCCGCGGGGTCGTACATGTCGATCTCAAACCAAGTCAGGCCCAGATCATCGAGCGCCCGTGTGATCTGAAGGTATCCTTCGGTCTTGCAGTTGAAGTTCAGGTCGAGATGGATCCCCATATCCGGCCCCGCCCCCTCGCGAAAGGCCTCGAGCTGTTCGCGCAGCCCGTCGATGATGCTCTTCTCGACATTCAGTTCCGGTCCGCCCCCGCCGCGCGCGAAGCACGGCATGTAGAGACCGGGAATTCGGAACCACATAAAAATGTTGGTCTTAAGCGCCTTGTAGCCGCTGTCCTTCAC
>JAPPPC010000884.1:0-3911 GCA_028817685.1 Rhodospirillaceae bacterium | reverse complement strand
GTAGAGACCGGGATTGCGGTCCCACAGAAAAATGTTGGTCTTGAGCGCCTTGTAGCCGCTTTCCTTCACCCGGCGGCCCAACGCCACGACATCGTCGAGCGAGCGCATGCGCTCCAGGCCCATCGCCTCCGACGCGCTGTCGTTCATCAGATAGGTGCCGCAATGCGACCAATAGAGCTTCATCTTGTCGCGCACGGCGCCGCCCAATAGCTGATGGACGGGCACATCCAGCGCCTTGCCGGCGATATCCATCATCGCATTCTCGATGGCCGCGATGGCTTGCTGGTTGATGCCGCCCGGCGCCTGCCGGGTCATCTGATAGAGCTGCTGGCTGATCGGCTCATGCGCGCGCGGATCGAGCCCGATGATCGACGATACCAAGGCCTCGATAACGCCGGTCAGTCCCTTGCTGCCATAGCTTTCATTGTATTCCGCGATGCCGGTCAGACCTTCGTCGGTCTGCAGCTTGAGAAAGGAAAAGTTGCGCCAGCCGGCGCCGCAATGCAGCGTTTCGCAGCCCGTGATTTTCATGAGTGTCTCCGTCTACTCGCGGTAGATTGGTGCGTTGAGGACCGTGTCCGGCCCGACGATACCGCCGGGGCGGTCAACCGTGTCCCGCGTGCCGTGCCGTTCGTAAAAGTCGTCCGGCAGCGGCCGTCCATCCATCGCCTTCAGCCAGATCCGCAGCAGATGCCGCTTTCGGTCCGGGTCAGGCCGATCGACATAGCCGCGCCGCGAGTGGAAGATAACGTGGTTGTTGACGAACTGCATATCGCCTCGACTGAAACCCTGATCAAAGCGCATCTCCCGCGCCAGCTCTTGTGACAGCGCCAGGGCTTCCTTTTGTTCCGATGTCATCTCGCCGCAGGCTTCGAATCGATGCGCCGAACCGATATAGGTCGGTTCCACATTCGCGCTAAAATAGCCTTGGTGATAGTTGAAAATCGGAACCTTGTAGTAGGGCGCCATGCCCGGCGGAACCTCGTCGCGGCGGTCGCGGTAGTACGGCGCCGCCGCCACACGCACCAGGTCAGGCCGCCGCTTCAGCATCTCGTTATGCAGCGTTACGGAACTCACGATGCTGCTTTCGCCGCCGGAGATCGGGGTCTCCAGGCAGAGCAATCCGACGATATCGCAGCAGTCGACATGGAAGGGGATCTCCTCCCGCGAATACGGCCCCCGTTGGCTGGGATTGGAGCGACTCTCGCCCAGATCGGTCACATGACCCAGCACGTGACCGCGTTTGTTCTGCGAAAAGACGCCGTCACTGAGATGTCGGCTGACCGCCCAGAAGGCGACCGCCGTGGCGCGCTTGCCCATTTCCTCGACGGGCAGTCCGCGAAACAGGACAAAGCCCCGCCCGTACAACAGTTCCTGGCGAATGTCCCGCAGGGACGCCGCCAGACGCGGTAACGGAAAATCGGGCGCGTCCAAGGACATCAGATCGATATCGTCGTGGTCGTAGGGGGCGATTGCCGCCTGCAACTCGGCAATCTCCGCCGCATCGAATTGGTAGCGCCACTCCTCGCTGGCCGCCATCTCCGCCGCCGTCCATCCTGCAGGATCGACGACTGTTTCGAAAGGGACCGCCGGCTGCCGGCGGTTGCCAAACGGGTCCGTTACCCGCTCATCCGTGAGCGCCATCGCATCCACCGTCCAGTTGAAACAGCTTCGCCGCCGTCTCACCCAGGATAGCACTGGTGTCGATCTCGCTGAAACCGGCCTGATGCACGATGTCGCAGGGCTTCATGTCGCCGATCGGGAACGGGTAGTCCGACCCCATCATGAGCTGTCCCGGGCCCGTCTTGCCGCAGACGAACTGCAACGCATCCGGGTCGAGCAACACCGTATCGTGATATAGCCGCGCGAACCCTTCCGCGGGATCCGCGAACTGGCCGGGATGGATGGCAGCGTTGTGCTTCAGGCGTCCCAACATGAAGGGCAGCGCGCCGCCGCCATGGGACAACACCACCTTCATACCAGGATATTTCAGGAAGTGGCCGGAGAACAGCAGCCGCGCCACCGCCGTGGTGGTGTCGAGACCGCGCCCGACCGCATTGATCATGGCGAAATCCGCCAGCCGTGGATCACCGCAGCCGAACATCGGATGGATATAGAGGACGGCTTCCAGTTCGGACGCCGCTTCCCAGAAAGGATCCAGCATCGGGTCGTCGAGATTTCCCGAGCTGCCGTAGGGCTGCGTCCCGATCATCGCGCCCTTGTGGCCGTCCGCGATCAGCTCACGCAACACTTCGGCGGCCAGCGCGCCGTCCTGCAGCGGCACGCTGCCGAGTGGCGCGAGGAACCTGTTCGCGTCGGTCGCCTCTTTCAGATGTTCGTTCAGGAACCGGCTCCAGGCCGCGCCTTCATCCGGCGGCAATTCATAGCCGAACGCATCCAGCCAGCCACCCGTCACCTGGCAGTCGATACCCACTTCCGTCATCCAGGCGTGACGCCCCTCGGTTTCGCGCAGTTTCGGATTGACCGGCCGGGTCAGCGGGCCGCCGGCGAAACCCAGCTTGAAGGTATCGCCCTCATGCAGCAGTTCGACATTCGGGAATGACGCCCGGCCACTCGCCAGGGCGTCGAGCATCTTCTGGGGAACGAAATGCGCATGGACGTCGACGATCACGGCGCGGTCTCCTTCGCAGACTTTATTCGGTGCGCCGGCACGTTATCGATTGACGCATCGGCGGACAACACGCTTGAGTGTCGCCGATGATTTAGGGGGAGATACATATCATGCATGTCGGCATCGCCATGTTCGCCACCGATTATTCCATGCACCCGGCAAAGCTCGCGGTCGCGTTGGAGGAACGGGGCTTCGAATCCTACTGGTTTCCGGAGCACAGCCACATTCCGCTGTCCCGCGAATCCGACTTCCCGAAAGGCGGCGAGCTGCCGAAGAAATATTACGACGTGATGGACCCGTTCGTGGTCATGGGCGCTGCCGCCGCGGTGACGACCAAGTTGAAGATTGCCAGCGGCATCTGTCTGGTGCCGCAGCGCGATACGATCCAGACGGCCAAGTCGGTCGCCTCGATCGACCAGATTTCAAACGGGCGGTTCCTGTTCGGCATCGGATCCGGCTGGAACGCGGATGAGATGCAGAATCACGGCACCGAGTTCAAGACACGCAACAAGAAGATGCGCGAGCAGGTCGCCGCGATGCGCGCCATCTGGACCGAGACCAAACCCGAATTTCATGGCGAATTCGTCGATTTCGACCCGATGATGACCTGGCCGAAACCGGTTCAAAACCCGCACCCGCCGGTGATCGTGGGCGGCGCCATTCCGTGGGCGGCGCAGCGTGCACTCGACTATGGCGATGGCTGGCTGCCGCACGCGCACCGACCGACCTACGATCTTCTCGACCGTCTGCCGGAATTCCGTGAGATGGAAAGGGAAGCCGGGCGCAGCGTGCCGATTTCCGTCTTCGGCGTCTCGCACGACCCGGACCAATGGGCCGCCTACGAGGATGCGGGGGTCGAGCGCATCGTGCTCAGCATGGAGTCCGAGCAATCCGACGCAGTCCTGCCCCAGTTGGACGCGTGGGCTCAACGGTTATAATCCCGCCAACTCACATTCACAGGGAAACAAAGACATGGCCACCATCGAGTTCTTCTTCGACTATTCCAGCCCCTGGACCTTCCTCGCCTACGACCGGATCGAAAGTTTCTGCGCCGACAACGGGGCGGATTTGGTTTGGAAACCCTTCCTCGTCGGCGGGGTGTTCAACAAGGTCAATCCCAGCGTCTATCAGCGCCGCGAGAATCCGGTGCCGCCGAAGGACAATTACTACAAGAAGGATATGGCGGACTGGAGCGCCTATCAGGGCATCAGCATGATCAAGCCCAGCGTCTTCCCGGTGAACAGCGTCAAGGCGCTGCGCGGCGCCTTTGTCGCCATCG
>JAPPPC010000065.1 GCA_028817685.1 Rhodospirillaceae bacterium | reverse complement strand
TCGCCCGGGCGACGCCGCCTGCCGTGCCACGGGTCCCTGCCCCACCGAAAACAAGCCCGGCCAGGCCGGCTCCAAAAGCCAGCGTTCCGCCGCCGCCGAAAGCCACTGCCCAAGCACCGCAAGTTGCCGCTGTCTCGGCGGCGACTCGGACCGCGACGGACGGCACCATCCAGATCGGTTTCGGCGACAACTCGTCGGATCTTCCATCTTCCGCGACCGGCGCTTTGGATAAGCTGATCACGCAGATGAGCAGCGATACGGACCTGCGCGTCCAATTACACGGCTACGCGAACGGCGCCAGCGATTCACCCAGTCAGGCACGCCGCCTATCGCTCTTCCGAGCGCTATCGGTACGCACATACCTGATGAAAAAAGGTGTCCGCAGCACGCGAATCGATGTCCGGGCGCTGGGTAAAGCGGGAGACGGCGAAGCGGCCAATCGCGTCGATGTAATTATCCAAAAATCGTGATCTTGTCCGGTTATGGCTCGAAGCGCGACTGAAGATCGCCGACGGAGGACGTGATGGAAGTGCAGCGCGTGACACAGCCCTCACGATTTCTCACGCGCATGGCGTTCTTCCTGGGTGTCGTTGCCGCAACGGTCGCTCTCTTGTTTCCGGAGTTGCGCGCGGCATTCGTCGCCAATACCGTTCTCAACGGCGTCATTCTTGGCGTTCTTCTAATCGGCATCATCCACGCCTTTCGGACCGTGACCATGCTTCGCGGTGAGATCGCATGGATCGAAAGCTTCCGACGCGACAACACGATCGTCAGCAGTACGGCAACACCCCGGATGTTGGCGCCGATGGCGACGATGCTCGGTGAGAGTTCCGATCGAATCAGCCTCTCGACCATCGCGATGCGCAGCTTGCTGGATGGCATCGCGTCGCGGCTTGATGAAAGCCGCGAAATCTCCCGGTATATGATCGGCCTCCTGGTCTTCCTTGGCCTGTTGGGGACGTTTTGGGGCTTGCTGGAGACGGTCCAGGCGGTCGGCAGTGTCGTCGGCGGTTTGAATATCGCCGGCGCCGACCTGAGTTCCGCGTTCAATGAAATGAAACAAGGGTTGCAGGCGCCGATCTCGGGCATGGGGACGGCCTTCAGTTCATCCTTGTTCGGCTTGGCTGGTTCGCTGGTACTCGGATTTCTCGAACTGCAGGCGGGCCAGGCGCAAAACCGCTTCTACAACGAATTGGAGGAGTGGCTCTCCAGTCTGACGCGTTTGGGCAGCGGTGCTATCGGCAGCATCGAAGGCGGCGATCAATCTGTGCCGGCCTACATCCAAGCGCTTCTCGAACAGACCGCCGATGGCCTGGAAGGGATGCAGCGGGCCTTGGCCCGAAGCGAGGAGAACCGCACCGATTACAGCCGCAACATTTTCGAACTGACCGAGCGTATCGGCGCGCTGTCCAATCAGATGGCGCCGGAACAAAAATTGATGCTGAAGGTGGTCTAGAGTCAGTCGGAGCTCACACCGATACTAGGCAAACTTGCAGACGGCGGCGGCAGCAGCGGTGGCGACGAAATCACACAGGCCTATCTGCGCAATATCGAAACCTATCTCAGCCGTATCCATGACGAGATGGGGCCAGGCCGCGCGGATGCCGTGCAGGAAATTCGCAGCGAGATCAGGCTTCTCGCACGAACGATTGCAGCGCTGGCTGAGGAGCCGGAACGCTAGTGGCGGCAAATTACAGCAAAGGACGGTAACCGATGTTGGCCCAGGCGCGTCGGGCACGCAGTACGATGAACATCTGGCCAGGCTTCGTCGACGCGCTGGCGACGCTCCTCATGGTCATCATCTTCCTGCTAATGATCTTCGTCGTCGCTCAATTCTATCTCAATGACGCGCTGATCGGCCGCGACAAGGCCCTGGACAAGCTAAACCAGCAGGTGTTGGAACTCGCCGAACTGCTCTCACTCGAACGCCGCGCAAGCCGCGACCTGCGTAACAATGTCGCCCAGATTTCGGCTGAGCTGCAAAGTTCACTGGCAGAGCGGGATAACTTGTCTTCGCAACTGAACGCGCTATTGGGAATCCGCGATAATCTGGAGACCGCCCAGGCGGAACTCGCCAAGATCGAAAAAGAGCGCGAAAGACTGGCTGGTGAGCGCACTGCGCTGACCGGCGAGTTGGAGGAGACCTATAAACGTCTCGAAGAAGCGAACAAGACCATATCCGTCGACAAGGAAACAATCGAAGTTCAATTAGCGAAATTGGCAGCATTGCAGCAGGACATCGTTGCGCTCCAGGCGTTGCGCGACGAGCTGAGCGAGCGGGTCGCAGCAGCAACCCGCGACGCTGAGTCGAAGGCAAAATCGTTGAGCGAAGAGCAAAAAATTTCGCAGGCGGCAAAGGCGCAGGTCGCATTGCTGAACCGACAATTGGCCGCGCTGCGCAGACAGGTTGCGACCTTGAACGAGGCTCTGGAAGCTTCGGAAGCGCGTGACAAGGAAGCCCAGGTCAAGATCGCCAACCTCGGACAGCGTCTGAACGCCGCGCTGGCGAGCAAAGTCCAGGAACTGGCGCGCTATCGGTCCGAATTTTTCGGCCGGCTGCACAAGGTCCTGGGCAATCGCCGAGATATTCAGATTGTCGGCGATCGGTTCGTTTTCCAGTCGGAGGTGCTGTTCGCATCCGGATCCGACATTCTTGCCCCGGTCGGCAAACTGCAAATGGCGAAACTGGGCGAGACGTTGAAGGAGATTACCGCCACCATTCCGTCCGATATCAACTGGATCCTTCGGGTCGACGGTCATACCGACCGGGTCCCGATCCGGACGAAGCGGTTTCCGTCGAATTGGGAACTGTCCGCCGCCCGGGCGATTTCCGTCGTCAAGTTCCTGACGACACTGGGCATACCGGCCAATCGATTTGCCGCCGCGGGGTTTGGCGAATTTCAACCTCTTGACGTGCGGAACGATGAGTTCGCGTACCGGAGAAACCGGCGTATCGAGCTGAAACTCGATCAACGCTGATTGGAAGCCGGTCTTGCCATCGACAGCAGTCTCCGCTATACCCGCGCTCTGTTTTTGCCGGGAGCCAGACTGTGAAAAAAGACACCCACCCCGACTATCACGAACTCACCGTCGAAATGACCGACGGGACACCGTACACGACCCGCTCGACCTGGGGTGAGCCCGGTGCGACGTTGAAACTGGAAATCGACCCGTCTTCCCACCCGGCTTGGACCGGCGTGCACAGGCTGATCGATTCCGGCGGTCAGCTCGCCAAATTCAATAAGCGGTTCGAGGGTTTTGGTCTGAAGTCGTAACCGGCCTCAGATAGGGCGTTCCGTCCGAAGGTTGCCGTTCGGGCGTGCCTTCAGGCGCCGCCATTCTGCCGTTTATCTGCGCCTCCAGACGGCTAACCCGTTGATAGAGCTGGTAGCTGCGCTGCAATAATTCGCGCAATTCTTCGGGTAAGTGGCCAGCTTGCCCGGAAACATTGTCCAGACACACCGCCTGCCCCGACAATTGATAGGCGCGCGACGCGCCCTCTTCCGGTGTCAGTTCTTCACTATGCACGGCCCGTTGCGCCAGTATCCAGGCCATCACCTGGGTCAACCGGGTGGTCAACCGCATCGTCTCCAAAGTGACATCAAGATAGCCGGACTGGTCTAAGGACCGTTGCTCCCGTTGCGCCCGGACCCTGGCGATATAGTCACGCGATTCGACAAGCAACGAGAATGCCTCGTCATGCAGCGCGGTGAAATATGTCGGCGTGAGTGCGCTATCCATCCTGAAAAACAAAGGCAGTCAAAGTCCATATCAATAAAACCAAACTATCACGTTTCATCGCCGACACCTAAGAAACCGTCGAATATGGTTAATTTGCAATGTGTTGACGGCAATCGATCGAACCTAATCCGATCCCTTGAAACGCCGCAGACGATACCCACATAAAATCCGTGCCGGATGCCGATAGTCGGGTCCCGCACCGTTAAATCAGGGTTTGGCCATGGTGGCGAACCCGCTGAAATCCATGTCGCTTGCAAGGAGGATATGGCAATGCGTACGTTTGATATGACCCCCCTATTCCGCAATTCCGTCGGTTTCGACCGGATGGCCCGCCTGTTGGACGGCGTCACCGCCGATCAGGCACCGACCTACCCGCCTTACAATATCGAGAAGGTCGACGAGGACTCCTATCGGATCACGATGGCTGTCGCCGGTTTCGCCGAGGCTGACCTGGATGTCCAGGTCAAGGACAACCAACTCACCGTCTCCGGTAATGTCGAAAGCAAGGACGAAGACGCCCAGGAAAAGCAGTACCTACATCGTGGTATCGCCGCGCGCGCCTTCGAACGCCGTTTCAATCTGGCTGACCACATCAAGGTCTCCGGCGCGAACCTCGTGAACGGCTTGCTTCACATCGACCTACTTCGCGAAGTGCCGGAGGCGATGAAGCCCCGGACCATCGCCATCAACAACAATGTGAAAGCGATCGGCGACAAGGCTGCTTAAGGCCACGCCGAACACACACCAAATGCGGGCGCGTCATCTTCCGGTGGCGCGCCCGTAAGCTATTCCGGCTTAGGCCGGAACGAAGCGCTTCTTCGGCGGTTTGATCGGTTTCGGCACGCCCAGCTTCTTGTTCGCCTTGGCAACCTTCGACTTGGATTTGGCAAGGGGCATCGGTTTGGTCGCGTTTAGCGCCTCGCCCTTGCGCATCCGGCGACGGGCCGCAGCGGAACCGCCAAAGGGCTCTCTATCGGCGGCGCCCGAAGCGAACTGGACCTCGATCTTGTTACCGTCCGGATCGAAGACATTCACTTGAATCATATTGATCTCGGTCAGCGGCACCACCTGATAGGGCGTGTCGGTCTCGCGCATCTTTTTCTGGAATGACTTTATGCTCCCATTTGAGCGCAAGGCGAAATGCTCGATCTGAGCTTCCTCGGTCTTGATTTTCTTCGCGGACTCAACGAGATGCACAACAGCCTGTTGGCCGCAATAATGCCACGCGCCCCCAATGCCAAAGCTCGGTCGTTTCCCACGTTTCAAGCCCAGAACGTCTTCGTAGAATGCGGACATCTCATCGAGTTTGTTCGTGCGGATATTGACGTGGTCGAGCCAGAACATTGCCATCTTTTGAGTCCTCGTTATCTAGACTGTTGAGATCGCCGCATTCTGAGGCCGCTTGGCAGCAGTTTCAACGCCGAAACAGGCTTACAAGGAGATTCGGTCTCGACGATGATGGTCATGCCTTAGAATTGAACCGAAGAGAATTAGTGACGCCGGCAAAGCCGGGGAGGAAAAAGTGTCAGATAGTTTTCCTACGCGCGACGCGATCTATGTCGGGCCGGTAACGAACTCAACGATATGGGCCGACTTCGATTTACGCACCGACGACGTCATCGTTTCGACGCCGCCGAAAAGCGGCACGACGTGGACGCAGTCGATTGTTGCGATGCTGATCTTCGGACGTCCCGGCATGGATGGCCGCATCGGCGACACCTCACCTTGGATCGATTGCGGATTTCGCGATCGAGAGGAAATCGTCGAGCGCCTCGCGGCGCAGGAGCACCGCCGCTGCATAAAATCGCATACGCCGCTCGACGGGATCACCTACAACCCATCGAGCCCCTATGTCGTTGTCTACCGCCACCCGGTGGACGTCTACTTTTCAATGCGGAGCCACGCGGGCAATACCCGTCAGGAAAACTTGAACCCGAATTCCGAACGCCGGTTCACTCAGGATATCCGCGCGGGGTTTCACGAATTTGTCGAAGATCGAACACAACCCGGCGAAAGCCAAATATTGTCCCTGGAATCGGTTGCCTACCACTATCGCTCATTCAGAAAATGGAGCCATCTCGAGAATATCCATTTCTTCCACTATTCGGATTTAAAGCGCGATTTGGAGGGGCAAATAGCGCGTCTGGCATCGGTGCTCGGAATCCAGCACCCGCCGGAGGTCATGCGGCGCATTGTCGAAGGGGCAGGATTCGACACCATGCAGAAGAACGCCAAGAACCATTCCGACCCGAGACGCGCGAAGGTTTTCAAGGACCCGTCCGCGTTCTTTGCCAGTGGCACGAGCGAAAAATGGAAGGGCCAATTGGACACGGCAGACCTCGATCGATACCGAGACCGTATTTCCAACCTGCTGCCCCCTGAAGATGTGAGGTGGATCGAGGATGGCGGTCTCGCACCGTCAGATTGCTAGCCAAAGCCGGTGGCGACTTATCCTTCCGCCGACACGATCAAAGGCTCCAGCGCTGC
>JAPPPC010000405.1 GCA_028817685.1 Rhodospirillaceae bacterium | reverse complement strand
GACAGGCAGATACCGGCGGCCGGCAGCGGCAGGCCCGCGTCGCGAACCGATACCAGCGCCGCGACGGTCAACCCGCCGCCCGCCGAATCACCGGCGATGCAAAGTTTCGCTGGATCGTCGCACTGGTCGATGAGCCAGCGATAGGCGGCCAGCGAATCCTCGACCGGCGCGGGGAAGGGATGTTCCGGCGCCAGCCGGTAGTCGAGCAGCAGCACCCGGGCGCGGCAGGCGCGCGACAGGCCGGCCGCGAGACCCCGGTGGCTCAGCGGTGAGCCCTGGCAGTACCCGCCGCCATGCAGGAACAGGATCGTCCGCGCCGGGTCCGCGCCGTCGGCCTCGACCCAAAGGGCGGGGACGCCGCCGGCATCGATGCCATCCGATAGCGTGACGCCGTCCAGATCCTCGAAGGCCATGCCCAGATCGTCATAGGATTGCCGCCGCTCATCCCAGGTCAGGACCTTGCCCTGCCGCGCCTGCGCCCGCTGCTGCAGCAGCGCCAGGACCTCTTGAAGTTCGGCGCTCGCCATCGAACCCTCATATTTTTGCCGTTGGAAAGCGGCAGGATGAGGCACCGCACAAGGCCGGTCAATTGCGGGCCGTACCGCAATGCTCCGGCTGGGCTTGCTTGTCCCGATGCGATAGCATCGGCGCGATTTACGGCATACCGGCCAAGCCTATCCGTCAGGGAGAGACGCATGCGAGCCGTTGTAATTTCAGGCGCCCGCAAGGGCGTCTACTTGATGGATTGATGGCGGCACAGCGCGGTTCGAAGCGGATGACGAACGCGGTCTTCTGGCGCGCGGCATCGACGCTTCTGTTCTGTTTGCTGTTTGCTGTAGCGGGTACGGCCGCCGCCACGGAACCGCCATACAAACAGGCCTTGGCGCGCGGCGCGTATCTGGAGGCGCTGCCGCTGGCGCAGGCGGCTCTCGCCGGCGCTGAGCGTGGCAGCCCGAACTGGCGCGGCGTGGCGCTGGACCTTGTCGATTTGCACATTCAGACCGGCCGGTACGCATCGGCGGAATCGATGCTCGCAGACTTCGGTGATGCGCTGGCAACCGACCCGGGCGCGGCGGCGACAACGGCGTATCTGCGCGGCTTGCTCCACCTGGAACAGGAGCGCTACGCGCAAGGCGCGGCGGCGTTGCACGGCAAGGACCACCCCGCCGTGGCGGAGGTTCTGTCCGACTACGGTCTGCTGCTGTCGTTCCAGGACAAGTTCGACGAAGCGGACGCGGCGTTGCAACGGGCCCTCGACATCCAAATCCGTGGCCTTGGTGAAAAGGCGCTACGGGTTTCCGTAACCTACACTTCCCTGGCGATGCTGGAAGAGGCGCGCGGCAATGCGGCTGCGGCGCGGCGCTATGCCGAACGGGCGTTGAAAATTCAGATAGCATCCCCGAACCACCCCTGGCGGGCCAATGCGCTTTTCGTTCTGGCGCTCGCGAAGGGCGCGCAACAGGATTCCGACGGTGCCGTCGAGGCGTTGGAACAGTCGCTCAAGATCGATCGGGCCGGCCGCGGCGAAAATCATCCCTATCTCGCGATCGCCAGCGACGAGCTCGCGGCGCTTTATGAGGCGAAAGGGTCGCATGAAGCGGCACTGGCCGCGCGGAAAACGTCGTTCCAGGTAAACGGACATGCTTTAGGAGCCGATCACGCCTACACGCTGGGCAGTCAGGCCGCCCTCGCCACCGCGCATGTACGGCTCGGTGCCTATCCGCCGGCGGTCGTGTTGCTGCGCGATCTGGTGGCGCGTCTCCGGGCGGCCGGGAACGACACGTCGGACGCCCTGCTGAAGGCGCTGAACGGCCTCGGTGAAGCGCTGCAGCTCTCGGCCGATTTCCCCGGCGCTGAAACCGTATATCGTCAGCTTCTCGTTCTGGGGGAGCGGCGGTTCGGGACCGACCACGGGGAGATCGGGGCCATCCTGAACAATCTCGGCAATATCCTGATCGCCCAGGGTCGATACGCCGATGCCGAACCGGTGCTGAAGCGGGCCGTCGCTGTAACGGAACGGAAACTAGGCCGCGATCACACGATGACCGGTCTGGCGTTGAGCAATCTCGGGCACGTCTATCTTGAACAGGGGCTGATCGAACGCGCGCGCGGCTTGCTGAAGCGCTCGCTCGCCGTCATGGCGGAAAATCACGGCATGGAATCCCTGGAGGCGGCCAAAGCGATCAACAATTTGGCCTTGGCGGAGCTTCTCGGTGGACAGTACGCGGACAGTACGAAGAATTTTTGGCGCACCATTTCGATCATCGAGAAGCTGCGCGGGCCGCGACATCCCGATCTGACCAGCCCCTTGAGCAATGTCGCGTTGGCGCTGGAACGGCTGGGCCGGGGGGCGGAAGGGCGCGCGCCCCTGATGCGTGCGATCTCCATCGCGGTGGAGAAACTCGGCGAAAGTCACGCGCAAACCGCAACGCTGCGCCTCGGCATGGCGAAGTTGTTGGGCGGGCTGGGCGAATATGACGAAGGCCAGGTGCATCTGGACCGCGTGTTGGCGACATTGAGCGACCGGCTGGGATCGGATCACCCGAAGCTGGCCGCTGTCCGGGAAACCCTGGCGATCTTCGACATGAAGCGGGACAACCGCGACGGTGCGCTCTCGCATCTTCGGCAGGCGCGCAAGATTTTCGAAAAGCGGGCGGCGCTGGCGATGGGGTCGCTGCTGCTCGATGCCACCGCGGAACTGCGCAAGGCCAAAGACACCTTGATGCTGCATATGACGGTTTTGGGACGCGCCGATACCGTCACGCCGGAAGCGGTCGCCGAAGCGTTCGAAGTGGCGCAACTGACCCAGCTCGGCGCCGCGGCGACCGCGGTGACACGCATGGCCGCGCGGTCGGCCGCCGGCGA
Organism: Rhodospirillaceae bacterium; assembly: GCA_028817685.1. Classification (GTDB taxonomy): domain Bacteria; phylum Pseudomonadota; class Alphaproteobacteria; order UBA8366. The sequence goes on along the minus strand of JAPPPC010000405.1, from coordinate 3,378 downwards.
CGGGTTGCTGGCGCAGCGGGTGCGCGACCGCCAGGATGCTGCGGACCGCAGGACCCGCGCGGAGGCGGCCTTGACCGAGGCGCTGGAACGCCCGGACGACGAACGCGATCCGGACGCCGAGGCGCGATGGCGGGGACAGCGCGACAAGGCGGCTGAATTGCTGGCGGTACTCGATACCGAGCTGGCGCGCACCTTTCCGCGCTATCGAGAGCTGGTGGGCATCCAGCCGATGCGCCTGACGGCGGCGCAGTCGCTGCTGGGTCCGGATGAAGCCTTGATGATCTTTGCGACGATCGACGAAGGGACGGTGATGCTCGTGGTGCGCGGCAAGGCGGCGCAACTGCATCTCATCGATATGGGGGCGGCCGACCTGGCCGCGGCGGTCGATCGGGTCCGAGTCGGCTTGGATCCGACCCAGCTATCCGATATTTCCGACCTGTACGGTTTCGACGCGGCCACGGCGCACACGCTTTACCGCACGCTGTTCGCCCCGGCGGAAGAATTCCTCGATGGCGCACGGCACGTCTTCGTGGTGCCGGACGGGGCGCTGACGAGCCTGCCGGTTGGTGTCCTGCTGACCGAGGCACCGAAGATGAGCGTGTTCGAGTTCGACGACTATCGAAGCATGTCCTGGCTCGCCAATCGCTTTCCGATTTCGGTGCTGCCGAGCGTCACCGCCTTGCGGTCCCTGCGCAGTGTCGCGTCGCGGCCGGCGTCGCGGAAGGCGATGTTGGGGGTCGGCGATCCGCTGCTGGACGATCATCCACGACTTAACGCCCGGACTGCGGCGCCGGCTAGAATACCGGCGAACCAGATCGCCGCCGCGCGTGGCCGGGGCGCCTGGAAACCTGGCTTGTTCCGCGGTGATGGGTTGGCGAATTTGCGCGCGGTCAGGTCCATGGCGTCCTTGCCTGATACGAAAGACGAGTTGGAGGAGCTGCAAGCGGCGCTTGGCGGCAAGGCGTCGCGGCTGCTGCTGCAGGACCAGGCGACCGAGGCCATTTTCCGCGCCCGCACCGATCTGGCCGAGTACGGCATCCTGGTGTTCGCGACACACGGGCTGGTCGGCGGCGATCTCGCCGGCCTGTCGGAGCCGGCGTTGGTTCTGACGCCGCCCGACAAGGCGACTGCCGAAGATGACGGTCTGCTGACCGCCAGCGAGATTTCGACACTCTCCCTGAACGCCGACTGGGTGGTGCTGTCCGCCTGCAATACGGCCAGCGGCGACGGCGATGGCGAAGGGCTGTCGGGACTGGCCAAGGCGTTCTTCTACGCCGGCAGCCAGGCGCTGTTCGTGTCGCACTGGCCGGTTGCCTCGGACGCCGCGGTGAAGCTGACCACCGCGATGTTCCGCGCCCAGGCCGCCAATCCCGGCATCGGCAAGGCGGAAGCGCATCGCCGCGCCATTGCCGCGGTGATGACGGATCGCGACAATCCGATGTACGCGCATCCGCTTTTTTGGGCGCCGTTCGTGGTGGTCGGCGACGGCGGGGTGCACCGGTCCAACTAGGCCGCCGCGGCGCGGATCAGCCGCGGTTTTCCGAAACCTTGCGCTCGGCGGTAGCGCTGGCGGCGGCGCTCGGCTATGACAGGGGCAAATTTTGGAGGGATGAAAAATGCGCAAGAACAAGATCAAGCAGATGTGGCAGGAGGGCAAATCCGCGACCCTCGGATGGCTTTCCATTTCGCACAGCTTCTCGGCAGAGATGATGGCGCGGCAGGATTTCGACGCGCTGTGCGTCGACATGCAGCACGGCACGGGCGAGCTGAACAACGTTCTGCCGATGCTGCAGGCGATCTCTCAAACCGACACGGTGCCGATCGTGCGGGTCGCCTGGAACGACCCGGCGGCGATCATGAAGGCGCTGGACCTTGGCGCCTACGGCATCATCGTGCCGCTGATCAACAATGCGGAAGAAGCCGCCGCGGCGGTCGCGGCCTGCCGCTATCCGCCGGACGGTATCCGCTCGTCGGGTCCGGTGCGCGCCATGCATTATGGCGGCGGCAACTATTTCGATTACGCCAATGACGAGATCATCGTCATGGCCATGATCGAAACCAAGGAAGGTATCGAAAATCTCGACGCGATCTGCGCCACCCCGGGGCTCGACGCGGTCTATATCGGCCCGGCCGATCTGTCCTACGCGCTGGGTCTGCCGCCGAAGCCGGACAACACCGAACCGATTCATCTGGAGACCTGCAACAAGATCCTCGAAGCCGCGCACAAGCACGGCATCAAGGCCGTCATGCATTGCGCCAGCGCCGATTTCGCCGCCGGTGCGGTCGAGCGCGGCTTCGACATGGTCATGCTGACCTCCGATCTGCACAGCATGATCGCCGGCGCCAATGCGCAGCTCAGCGCGTTCAAGGCAAAAACCGGCTAAGCGGCCGCGGCGATAGAGGAGACAGGTGATGGATATGGTCCGTCTCGACCCGCCCGCCGAGCTGACGATGCCGATCGGCGAGGCGATGTTCAGCCAGCGGGCGATCCGCCGGCTGGACCCCGACCGTCCGGTTACGGACGCGCAGCTGGAGATCATGCTCAACGCGGCGTCCAAGGCGCCGAACGGGGGCAACACGCAGCCGGCGCGCTATCTGGTCATTCGCGACCGCGAAGACATCCAGAAGTTCGGCAAGCTGTACCATGAAGCGTGGTGGGCCAAACGCCGCGATGCCTATGGCTGGAATTCACGGGCCGATATGCCGGAAGACTCGCCCTACCGGCACGCGGCATTGCTGGCCGACGAGATGGTCAACGCGCCGGCCGTCATCCTGGTTTATTCGCAGGCGCATGGCGCGGCGGCGTCCTCGACCTTCCCCGGTGTTCAGAACCTGCTGCTCGCGGCGCGGGCGCTCGGGGTCGGCAGCGTGCTGACGACCTTGCATGCGGAGGTCATGGAACGGGTCAACGCGATGTTCGGCGTGCCCGACGACATGGTCTTCCACTGCTGCCTCCCGCTCGGCTACCCGCGCGGTAATTTCGGTCCGACCAGCCGGCTGCCCACCAGCGAGACGACGTCCTGGGGCCGCTGGGGTACCCCGCCGCCCTGGAAGTAGTCCGGAAGCGCCGCCTCAGCCCGGCCCCGGCGGCAGGGGGCCGGAGGGCGGGTACGCTCCGTCCGCATCATGGTCCTCCGTGCCGGTCAGCGGCGGGTCGAAAACGGAGATCAGCTGGACATCGGTTTGCGCGATAAGCCGGTGCGGGTCATCCGGACCGACCAGGTAAAGCGCGCCCGGTTCCAGGTGATGGGTTTCGCCGGTCGCCGTTTCGATGACGTCCAACCGGCCGTCCAGGACCAGATTCGCCTCCCAGTGATGCTTGTACCAGGCATCCACCGCGACGCCCGCCTTCAAATGCACCGAATGCATGGAGAAGCC